>JARROY010000040.1:0-3782 GCA_037383445.1 Anaerolineales bacterium
TCACCTGTGCCAACAGCCGCGATTCCATAAGCCATCATTGCGCCAGGTGTGTGCATGCTGAATTCGGCATCTATCGGCAGCGTGCTCTGCAGGATTTGTTTCGCTTGCTGGTATTGCTGGTGAGTAAGGGCGATAATCGTTGCTTTGTTGATTTTAACCTGAATCATCATATCGGTATCGTAGATATCCTGGCAAATTCTTTCCGCCTCGGTGATTTCTCTTTCAGCCTGTTCAAATTTCCCCTGAAAGAGTCGCAGTTCAGCAAGGTAGATTTTTTGCCAGGCGATATTACGGACATCTTTGGTCTGATGAGCGGCTTCTAATGCTCTTCGGCTGTTTTCTTCAAATTTATCAATTTGGCCATCCCAAAAATAACTCACCACCAGGTTTCCTAGAACTCCGGCCAAGCCAAATAAATCCCCAGTTTTTTCTCTCAGGGCAAGACTTTTTTCAGCATACTTGATCCTGGCTTTCAAATCCATATATAGGTATGTAAATGATATATCATCCAGAACATGACCGAGATAAAAGTCGTCTCCAAGCTGTTCAAAAAGCTCTCTCGCTTCATTCAGAAATACCAGACCGCGCTCTTCATCCTGCAGGATATGGCCGACATAGCGCCCCAATAGATTGAGGGAAACAGCCAACTCATGCTTCTCTCCTCTCGATCGTGCTGAATCGACGGCTTGCTGATAAATTGCCTCCGATTCATTTTCTGGTTTGGGAAAGTGAATCCTTAGCTGGTGAAACAAGGCCGGGTGAGTGGGAGGGTCGTTCCACTTTTGGCGGGCGCGTTCAAACAGTTCTTGTCCTGCAGCATGGTGGTTGCGGTAAGTGAGCATCCAAAAATAACTTTCCAGGGCGTTCTCGGCCAATCCTGGAAGGTTGTTTTGGATCGCATTCAGCCAGGCGAAGCGTAGATTTTCAAAGTCTGCTTCCAGATCATCCAGGGCTCTAATCTGGGCTTTCCCTTTTAAGTCCTCCTCACTGGCTGCCAGCTTGGAGAGATAATGATCGGCATGTTTGTCCAGTAATTGGCTGAAATCATCCTGGTCTGCCCGAAGTTTTTCTTCCGCCAGCTGTCGAATCAGTTCGTGCATTTCATAGCGGCCAAGGGAATTCTTCTTCACCAGAGATTTATCGACCAATCCCGAAATTACCATCAGGGATGCTCCAGCAACCGCTTTGGCCGCGGAGAGAGTACAGCCATCTCTAAAAATCGACAGGTATTTCAACACCTGCTTTTCTTTCTCGTCCAGCAGCTTCCAGGAGTAGTCAAACATCGCCCGCATGCTCCGGTGGCGTTCGGGGACGTCCACCATTTCCGTCTGGAGGAGATCAATGTCCTGGCGCAGTTCATTTACAATTTCCTGCGGCGAGATGACCCGTATCCAATGGGCGGCCAGCTCAATCCCGAGCGGCATGCCCTGCATTAATTTACAGATTTCAACGACGGACTGGCGGTCTGAAGAGTCTAATTGGAAACTAGGATCGGCACGGTGGGCGTGCATGGTAAACAATTGTACTGCCTCGAAATTTTCGAAGATCTCAGCCTCAGCCGCCTCTGGGAACCGCAGCCCTTCCACTTCAAATATGCACTCTTTAGCAAGCTGCATCCGGCTTCTTGAAGTAACCAGAATCTGAAGCCTAGGCGCTGCCTCTAACAGGTCATTAACAATCGTCGCCCCATCCTGAAGATGCTCAAAATTATCCAAAACGAGAAGCATATCTTTTTCTTTCAAGTAATTGAGCACTTGTTCAGATGGGGATTTGTCGTTATAGAGAGGCAGGTTGATGGACGATGCGATCGCCGGCCAGATATCGTTGGAATCGTTTAAAGGTGCCAGGGCGACAAAATAGACCCCATACGGATAATGTTTTAGGAACGAGATCCCAGTTTGAATGCTGAGGCGAGTTTTACCGATGCCTCCAGGGCCGTGCAGGGTGATCAGGCGGCAGGTGTTGTTGCGCAGCAGGTCTCCAATCGCTTTGATCTCATCTTCACGACCTACAAACGCCGTAGGTAGGATGGGGAGGTTGTTCGGTTGGGCTGATATTGTGCGTGGAGGTGGAAATTCTTGCTGCAGGTTTGGGGCGACCAGGCCAAAAAGGGGTTGGGGGTCGTTAATATTTTTAAGCAAATGAGAGCCTAAATCGACCAGATAGGCGTTTTCTGGAAGTTTATATTCGATCTTAGCATCATCCGTGATGAGAATCTGTCCGCCCCAGGCAGCATCCATCACCCTGGCTGTCCGGTTGACATCGGCACCATAGATGTCGCCTAGTCTCCGTTCAAATGTGCCGGTATGAATGCCGATGCGAATGCGCAGTTCGCCGATTTCATCAGGCCAGGTTTGCTCCTGGAATGCCAACTGCATGGCGATGGCACATTCCAGGGGATTGCCCTGTTCGAATAAGATCAAGAATCCATCCCCAGTGCTCTTTACAATCTGTCCATGGTGGGCTTCTGCCGCATTTTCAATCAGTTCGTTGTGGGAAGAGATAGCAGCCGACATCACCTGAGAGTGTTCCTCCCACAGGCGGGTGGATCCTTCGATATCAGTAAATAAGAAAGCAGGCATTCAGAGATTCCTCGAAATTTTGATAACAATCATAGTATACCTCTAATTTAGTTGGGGGAGTAATTCATTCCTCTTATCGTTTGGTCTATTGGAAATATTGTTTTTAGGGAACAGCCAAATGGCGGAAATCATCATAGCTCGACGATCTCAATGAGATATATTGGTTTCTTAAGCCATTTTGGTTCAACTTTTTATTTGGAAACAATTAGGACAGCCAGATTGCACCCAACCCAAACAGCAAACCCAGCACCCACCCGGCCAGAACATCTGAAATGTAATGCACGCCGATCGCCACTCGGGCAATCCCAACCATTGGTCCCCAGATGATCAGCACAATTCCCAACCAGGGAGGTGCAAGACCCAGCCCTATCACGCCCAGCATCAGGCAGCGGACAGCATGCCCTGAGGGGAATGAATGTGGGTCGGTTTTGCGGTAGATTTTCCCCATATCGCCTTCTGGGCGGCTGCGTTTGATGGTGAATTTGATCAACAACACAGTAACTGCGCCCACCAACACAGCAATTAGACTGACCACTGCCCATTGGTGGTAGGCAGGGGTACCAAAGAAAATGACCACCAGTAACCCGGCTGCCCAAAACCAAGAGTCCCCCGAATGGCCGATCAGCTGGGCAATTTGCCGTAATACCCCGGGTTTTTCAGCCACGCGCAGGTTGTGTGAGAGTTTGTAATCAAATTCAAGGAGTTTTTCCAAATTCATACTTAAGCCAAAAGTATACTTGATACAGTTAGAAAAGAGTAGGGAATGCGGTTATCCATCGCTGGATCACTCATACAGTTTTAGTAAATATAAGCATGTTTTTGGCATGGAACTGGCAATAAAATCGTTAACCACAACAATCAGTCCTGATGGTAGTATTTATGGAGCAATCATCTGAATACCAAAGAACGCTAATCTGATTTGAGCGGTATAATGGTGCTCAGCAAAATTTCACAGGAGGTCGCTAAATGCTGCCAAATTATGCTTATTTTGAGGGGAAGATTGTCCCTTATTCAGAAGCCAAGGTTGGAGTCGCTACCCATGCACTAAATTACGGTACAGGTGCATTTGCTGGCTTGCGAGCCTATTGGAACGAAGATGAAAGCCAATTGTTCATCTTCCGTCCCTTCGACCATTTCACACGATTTTTGAATTCTGCCAAGCTGCTTCTAATGGATTTGGGCGTAAATCAAGAGCAGCTG
>JARROY010000040.1:3795-13654 GCA_037383445.1 Anaerolineales bacterium
TGTATATCCGGCCTTTGGCTTATAAAAGTGATGAGCTAATTGGTGTACGCCTCCATGATTTGAAAGAATCCTTCACAATTTTTGCTATTCCATTTGACCGTTATGTCAAAAACGATGAAAGCGCCCATGTCACCTTTTCCTCCTGGCGCCGGGTGGATGATAATATGATCCCGGCTCGCGGCAAAATTACGGGTACTTATATCAACTCTGCCTTTATTAAAACCGATGCGAATAATTCTGGATTCGATGAAGCACTGGTGCTCAATGTGGATGGGCATCTTTCAGAAGGCAGTGCAATGAACTTTTTTATGGTTCGAGACGGACTCCTGCTGACTCCACCTGTCACGGACAATATCCTAGAAGGGATTACCCGCAAGACCATCATTGAATTGGCCCAAGCTGAATTAGGCCTAGAGGTGGTGGAACGTTCTATCGACCGTACCGAGGTCTACTTGGCGGATGAGATTTTCCTGACAGGGACTGCAGCCCAGGTGACGGCGGTGACAAAAGTTGATCACCGGGCTATCGGCAGCGGCGTGATGGGACCCATTACTGCACAGTTGAAAACCATTTTTGCGAATGTGGTCCGCGGCAAAGAAGCCAAATATCGCCATTGGACCCATCCGGTGTACGAATAAAACGCAATTTCTGAAACTTTCTATCTCGAAAAGTCAGCTTACATGTCTGTAAGCTGATTTTGATTCGTCTCCATCTATAATATAAGTGATTGCACATTACAATGAGTTGGAGCAACGCAATGAACATCACAACCAGATTCAACGATCCGATTGCTGAATATAAATTGGTGGATGCATATTTCCGCTGGGCGCTTATGGCATTGGTGGAGGTTTTAGGGGAAAATGGGCTTGACCTGTTATTAAGGTCGGTTGGCATGGAGCGCTACAGCCAAGTTTATGCGTCCGACAAGCTAGAGGTGGTCAGCAACCTCGAATATCACGATTTTTCAAAAGTAATCATGGCGGCGATGGAAGTGTTCGGTCAGTCCAGCCGAAACAATCTGTATTACAGTGGGCGGGTATCTGCGCGGCATGCTATGCGTAAAAACGGTGAAATGTTCGATCCGCCAGAAAATCTGCGCTCTAGAAGAAGTCAACTTGAACAACAGGTAAGAGACAGTCTTGAGACGCTTATCGAAGGGTATTCCAATATTGCTCGACGTGCCGGGCAGGGCTATAACGCCTGGATCGAAGAGACCGATAAGCATTATTATTACCATCTCGAATCCTGTGCGATCTGTGCTGGGGTTTCAGCAAATGAACCTGTTTGCATGTTTTTCTCAGGATCGTTGATGGAGAGCCTGAGATGGTTCACAGGCAAGCAATTTGAGGTGGTGGAGGTAGCATGCCGGGCAAATGGTGATCTTGCCTGCGTTTGGCAGATCAGCAAGTACCCAAAAGATTGATCCAGCCGAAAAATAATAAGTAAAAAAACTTCCAGAACACTTTCTGGAAGTTTTTTAATCATTTTTTGAACAAATCGGATAAAGTTCGTTATCCGCTGATTGATTCTGATGTGACCGTCTTTTTGCTGAAAATCCGTGGGATAGTTTTCTGTGTCAGGTTATACCAGAATTTTTTCAGCCCTAATTTCACCGGCTTGATGCGTAAAACAAGCAGAAGTGTCACCACACCAGCATAAATGAGCGGTTTGACGATATCTCCCTGCAGACTGAACAGATCGCCTTTCTTTGCCCAGGCGTAGTGGATTACGACCAGTGGACCGATCAAGTAGATGATCTTGTGAAGACGCTTCCAATTCTTCTTAAGGGTCTTCTGCCAGTAGGTAAACGAGGTTGCCGCCAGCAGGGATAGGCCGATGAAAGAAATGGCACCGACAAAGATGAACCGTTTTTCCACGATCTCCTGCCAGATCAATTTCCAATTGAGACCAAAATCCAACCCGAGGAAGATCGTCACGTGGATGGCTGCCATCATGAAGGCGTATAAACCTACTGTTCTGCGGCGTTTAATCAGTTCCTTCCAGCCGAAAATACTCGCCAGAGGTGTGCAGCTCAGGGAGAGCATTACCCAAAGGATGGCCAGCCTGCCCGTCCGCTGCTCGATATCTTGGATCGGGTTCACGGTCAGGTTGCCGCTGAAAAAGTTGAACACGATCAACAGCAGTGGGATCCAAGCTCCAAGGTGAATGATGATTCTGGTTGGGGTCAGTTTGTTCTTTGTTTTTCTCATTAGTAGTTTTTCCTTAGATCCATACCTTCATATAAATAGGCGACTTCTTCAGCATAGCCGTTGAACATCAAGGTTTCTCGCCGCCCCAATTCCCCGATACGCCGCTCGGAGGATTGCGACCAGCGGGGATGGTCCACTTCGGGATTGACGTTGGCATAAAAACCGTACTCATTAGGCGCAATCGTGGACCACATTGTTTCGGGTTCCTCGGCTACCAGTTCGATCCGGTTGATGGCTTTGATGGATTTAAACCCGTATTTCCATGGGACAACCAGCCGGATTGGGGCACCGTTTTGGTTTGGCATCGGTTTTCCATACAACCCGGTGGCCAGGATCGCCAGGGGGTTCATTGCTTCGTCCAAGCGCAAACCTTCCTGATATGGCCAGGGGTAAAAGGATTGCTTTTGGCCGGGCATCTGGTCTGGGTCGAAAATGGTTTCGAAGCGCACGTACTTGGCCTCGGCGGTAGGTTCTACCACGTTCAGCAGCGCCCCTAGCTCGAACCCCTGCCAGGGAATGACCATACTCCAAGCCTCGACACACCGCAGTCTGTAAATGCGCTCCTCAGGTGGGAACTGTGCCAGAATTTCATCCATGCTGAAGGTCGTTGGGTTGTTGACCAGGCCATCGACCTGCAGTTTCCATGGGCTGGATTCAAAATCGGCAGAAAGTTTGGCAACGCCCTGCTTATTGGTCGTAAATTCGTAATAGTTATTGTAATTAGTGATTTCGTCAAATGTGTTGACAGGATCACCCATTTCATCGGTTGCCTGGCTGGTCTGGCTGTCTTCCGGCACGGATACCGCATCCTGATTTTTTGGTTGAGTTGCGGTGGGTCCACAAGCAGCCAGTAATGCCGCAGATGCAGTCACAATGCCCATTGACTTAAGGATATCCCGTCTTGAATGATAGATTTTTTCTGGTGTGATCTCTGACGGGTCCACGGGTATTGATTTGTATTTTTTGCTCATTAGTTTCTCCTATGTAAAAGAGTAATGATTGATTACGGATAAGGTTCAGATAATAAAGCGATAATTGCCTGTTCAGTCTCCTGGTATGCGCCTTCACCAATGTGGACGTAGCGGATGCGGCCTTGTTTGTCAATCAGGAACAGCGTTGGCCAATATCTGGTGTTATATGCGCTCCAGGTTTCTCGCTGGTTGTCTACCGCGACTGGGTATTCTATCTCCAGATCGATAATTGCTTCTTTCAAGTTGTCAAGGTCTGCTTCGTAGCTAAACTCGGGATAGTGATTTCCTATCACAACCAAACCTTGATCTTGATATTCCTGGTGCCATTCCCTCAACGAGGGAATTACATGACGGCAATTAATTCAACCGAATGTCCACATATCCAGCAGAATGACTTTGCCGCGTAAGTTTTCCAGGCGGAGCGGCTGCTCGGTGTTCAGCCAGGTTTCGTTTTTCAGCTCAGGAGCCGGGCCAAAATCTTCCAGGAAAACTTCTTCTGGTGCCTCAGAATCCTGCGTTTGCCCGGTGCATCCTACCAGAGCCAGGAAAACGACTATTGATACTGCAATCTGTTTGAACACATTACTCTCCATATCAGACTGCATTATATGAAACAAATCTTACAGAAGTCTTGCGAAAGCCTAAAGGGATAATTAATCAAAAGAGAGACCACAGCTAATGTTAAGAAGGTGATTTTTTACCAATCGGAATGTGGTCTTGGTTTAGATTCGGAAGATAAACTCTGTTCCAACCCCAAGATTGCTCTCCACCCAAATTTGACCCCCATGCGCCAGGACAATCCCGCGGGCGATTGCGAGACCTAAGCCCGCACCGCCGGTGGCTCTGCTGCGGGATTTTTCACCGCGGTAAAAGCTTTCGAAAATATGCGGCAGGTCTTCTGGTGGAATACCTTCCCCGGAATCCCGTACACAAACCTCAACTTGCGGTCCTTCACGGTGGGCGGAGATCGTTACTGCACCGCCTTCTGGGGTGTAGCGCAGGGCATTGCTCACCAGGTTGTCAATTGCCCTGCCAATATGACGAGCATCCATATGTACCGGGTCAATATTGCTTTGCACGTCCCCAGAGAGGTGAATATTTTTCTTTCTGGCGAGATGAGAAAATGATTCGAGTGTATCCGAGATCAGGTCGCTGAGTGAGTTAGGCGCTTGCTCGAGAACCAAGCCGCCGGCATCTAATTTAGCAACCTGGAATAAATCATCGATTAGAGCTGATAAGGAACGAATTTCACGCCGGGCAGTTAATAAGTAACGCTGTACAGAGTCGGGGTCGGTGACAACCTCATCTGACAGAGCTTCCAGGATCGCCTGTATGGTGGTGAGTGGGGTTTGCAGATCATGGCTGACCCAAGCGATCAGATCTGCGCGCTGTTGTTTGGCTTCATTCAGTTGAGCGGCCATCCGGTTAAAATCAGCACTGAGTTTGGCAACCTCGTCGCGGCCGGATACCGCCACCCGTGCCTGGAGGTCTCCTTTGGCCAGCTGGTTGGCAGCTTTTTGGAGCACGAAGATCCGGTCAGTGATGGCAGAAGACAGGAAAAATCCTAATACCGTCGCCATTCCACCGGCAAATACCAGCAGTACCGTTGCCAGTAGCAGGTCGTGTTGGCTGGCAAACATCAATCTGGCCGTTAACCACACATTGAAAAAGGTCAGGACGCTGGAGATGATGTAGCTGATCAGCAGGGTCAGGCGCAGCGTAGCGACTTTCGCCATCCATCCCAGACGGTAGGCGGCATATCCCACCAGACTGGAGACAACTGAAGTGATTAGGAGGAAGAGCGCCATCAGCCCAAGGTCGGCTAGAGGCGGGTTCATCACCAACACAAAGATGACCAGCGATAACAGCAGGATACCGATTACGCCGATGGCATATCGAAGCGACAAAGGAAGTTTTTTTCCGTTCATTTTCATTATTTCGGTTCGAATTTATATCCCACGCCCCAAACGGTGAGCAGCAAGTTTGGGGAGGATGGGTCGGGTTCTATTTTTTCTCGCAGGCGCCGTACATGTACGGTCACTGTGCTGGGATCAATATATTCAACCTCTCCCCACACGTTCTCCAGCAGTTGGTCTCTGGTAAAGACCTGCCGCGGGTGTGTGATGAGGAGGTAAAGCATATCAAATTCTTTTGCGGTTAGGGATAGCTGGTCCTGCCCGCGGGTGACGGTCCGGGCAAGCGGGTCGATGGTCAGGTTTCCGGCAGTGATGGGCTGTTCCTTTTTTGTTTGTGCCTGACTCTGCCCGGCTCGCCGGAGGACAGCCCGCACTCGGCTGACCAGTTCCTGGGGGCTGAAAGGTTTGACCACATAGTCATCGGCACCGAGTTCTAATCCGGTGATGCGGTCGATTTCGTCTCTGCGGGCGGTCAGCATAATGATTGGGACATTGCTGCGTTCTCGCAGCCAGCGGGTGATCGTGAAACCGTCCATCTCAGGCAGCATCAGATCCATAATGATCAGATCGGGGATATGCTGCTCTAGAATTTTCAGGGCGGCTTCCCCATCCTTTGCTATTCGCACGGAGAACTCTGCCCGTTCAAGATACAGGCTGACCACCTCAGCGATATTGGGCTCATCCTCAATGATTAGAATTTTTTTACCTTTCATACCTTGCTCCATAAAAATGTCTGCAGCCTACTTGTATATCATACTATCAGTTTTGAGTTTAAAACTTAAGAGACTCTTACAGCAAATTCTTATTTGTTCATACTTTTGCAATATTT
Organism: Anaerolineales bacterium; assembly: GCA_037383445.1. Classification (GTDB taxonomy): domain Bacteria; phylum Chloroflexota; class Anaerolineae; order Anaerolineales; family UBA11579; genus UBA11579. The sequence continues at coordinate 9,722 of JARROY010000040.1, forward strand.
TGGCTAGAGATTGGTAAGGTGCATAAAGTACACTCCATCCAAGAAAAAAAGAAGGAGTTTCAATAATGGGAAAAACTAGAGAAATCATCGGCTTGATGATCTTGGTGATCTTTGTGTTGGCGGCTTGTAATTCCAGCCAGCCGGTCAATCAGATGATGTCCAACGAGGGAAATCTTTCCAACAGCAAGGCAAATGATATGTCTGACGAAATGCCCGATGAGATGGATGAAATGACCGAATCATCCAATTCGTCTGACGAGATGATGGAAGCCGAGAGCACTCCGATGACCAACACCACTCATGATATGATGGAAGAGGGGTCGGAAACCGCAGTACCCCCGGATGCCATAAGTGAAGAGCCTGTGGTTGACCCCACTTGGGTGGATTACGAATTTACCGACGCCGCGACAGGGGAAACGTTCAGCATCAGCAGTTACAAAGGTAAGGTGGTTCTGGTGGAAACGATGGCCATGTGGTGTTCGAACTGCCTGAAACAGCAAACCCAGGTCAAAGAGCTGCACGCGCTGCTTGGAGATAGAGAAGATTTTATCGGAATCGGGATTGATGTAGATTTAAATGAGGATATCGTCCGGTTGGCGGGTTACGTTGAAAAATATGGCTTTGACTGGCGCTACAGTGTTGCCCCGCAAGAGGTATTGGCCGGGATTCAAAGTGACCTGGGTGGACAGTTCCTCAACCCACCATCAACGCCCATCGTGCTGTTTGATAAAGAAGGGCAGCCCCATCCGTTACCGTTTGGCATCAAATCGGCCAATGAGCTGCTCAGTTTTGTTGAGCAGTATCTAAATTAGTCGTTTACTTAAAGAGGATTTATCTGCTGCCAGAGGTTTTCTCCGCTGGCAGCAGCCCTCCTTCTCGATAAGGCTATTATTTCACCTCTGGAGTTAATCTATGCAATTAGACTCTGTCATCACCTCAATTTCGATCGGATTATTGGCCACGACCAGTCCCTGCGTTCTTCCCCTCTATCCGGGGTATCTGGCATATATCAGCGGCGGCCAAGAAGGACTGCAAAACAAATCTTCCCGTTACCTGTTGGGATTTTTCGTTCTGCTGGGTGTGCTGCTGACCATGCTGCTGCTGGGAGGCGTGATCGCCCTGCTATCGATCTCGGTTGGACGGGCACTTTCCGTGGTGATTCCTCTGGCAGATTTGCTGATCATCTTATTGGGTATTCTGCTGTTATTGGATAAAAACCCGTTCAAGCGGCTTCCCCAAGTCAAAGTACCGGTGCTGAACCATCCCTTTGTCAATGCTTTCATCTATGGGACACTGTACGGACCCATCGCCCTGCCGTGTGCGGGTCCATTGGTGGTCAGCATTTTTGCGCTCTCCTTCACCACAACCCAAATGCTGGAGCAGCTCGGGATCTTTTTCTGGTTTGGGATTGGTTTTGGCCTGCCGCTACTGCTGCTGTCTTTCTTGTCAGGGGCAGCTGCTAGTTGGATTACGCGCCAGTTCGCTCGCAAATCCAGATTGATCAACCTCCTCAGTGGGGTGCTGCTCATCGGGATTGGGATTTATGATCTAGCCTCCAACTGGGAACTGGTCACGGCTTTTTTCTAAGCACACTCGACGATGTAAGATTATTATTCCCGATCACATCTAATGATTGTTCTTGACACATAAGTTGAATGTACTATAATAAAAAACAAGATAATTAAGATGTTTATAGTAGAAATTATTTCTATGGAGACAACAATGTTGAAGTGCTTGTGTTTAGGGCGGGATTGATAGCCGCCTGAAATCACAGAACTGATCCAAGATCGTTCACGCTGATAGACAGAGGACGGCTGCAATCCCGCAGAACCACTCAAGAGCCCAGGCTTTTTGGGTAGGGTATCTGCCGGTTAATGGCTGTCCTTTTTTATTGTCTGTCAGCGTTTTTTATTAACTGATGATAAGGTTGGATGTATGGTAACCACATTAAATCGTTCACAACTGAAAAATATACCTCAAACTGGAGAGATGACCTCCGGCTTAGCCGCAGTGGTTGGCAATACTCCTCTGCTGCCGCTTCACCGGGTGGCAAACCATATTTGGCCAAGCGTTCAGCTGTATGCCAAAGCGGAATGGTTCAATCCGGGAGGGTCGGTAAAAGACCGACCAGCCTTGAATATCCTCAAAAAGGCACTGGAAGAAGGCTTGCTTACTCCAGAAAAGCACCTGCTTGATTCCACCTCCGGTAATATGGGGATTGCTTATGCCACCCTGGCCGCATCAATGGGAATTTCTGTCACATTGACACTGCCTGAAAATGCCTCTCCCGAGCGGATTAAGATCCTCAAAGCGCTGGGGGCAGAATTAGTGCTGACCGACCCGCTTGAAGGTTCTGACGGTGCTATGCTTGTTGCCCAGCAGATGGCTGAAGAATATCCATCACGCTATTATTATGCCAACCAGTATGATAACCCTGCCAATTGGCAGGCACATGACCAGACCACTGGTCCTGAGATTTGGGGCCAGACAGGTGGAGAGATCACCCATATGGTTGCCGGGATGGGCACCAGTGGAACGATTACCGGTACCACACGCTACCTGCGAAAGATGAACCCAGCCGTTCGGTCGATCGCTTTTTACCCTGAGTCCCCGTTCCATGGATTGGAAGGTTTAAAATACATGCCCTCTTCCCATAAACCCGGAATCTATGACCCGAATCTGCCGGACGAAATCCGCCAGGTAGCTACCGAAGATGCCTATGAAATGGTCAGACGGTTAGGACGAGAAGAAGGCTTGTTTGTAGGAATTTCCTCTGGGGCTGCCGCGATTGCTGCCTTGACCGTGGCAGAAGAGATCGCCGAGCGTGGCGAACGCGGGGTCGTGGTAACGGTATTTCCGGATGCTGGCTATAAATACCTTACATCGAACATTTGGGAGAAGACTGAATAATATGACCTCAGAACTAAACATCCCCACCAATATCTTGGCCCAGATCCATGCAGATGGAGAGCGTTCCTACCCTGAAGAAGGTGCCGGCTTGATGCTGGGTAAAGATGAAAACGGCCGGCGAGAAGTGCAGGCGATTTTGCCGCTGACCAATTCCCGTGAGGATTCTGCCCGCCACAACCGGTACTTGATTACCGCCGAGGATATGATGGCCGGCGAGATGGAAGCGATGCGGATGGGATTGGACATTGTGGGTATCTTCCACTCTCACCCCGATCACCCCAATCGTCCTTCCGAGTTTGACCGGGAATGGGCACTGCCGTGGTTTTCGTATGTCATAACGAGCATACAACAAGGCAAAGCGGCTGGCAGCCGTTCCTGGCGGCTGGAAGATAACCGCCAAAGTTTTATTGAAGAAACAATCGTTGTTCTGGAAACGGAACAAAAGTAAACATGATTATTGGAGGATTGAATTAAATGTCTGTATTAAGAATTCCCACCCCTTTGCGGCCTTATGCCGAGGGTGCCCGTGAAATTGAAATCGATGCTGAAAATGTTGGATCGGCATTGGAAGAGCTGACCGGCCGTTACCCATCTCTGCGTAAACATCTTTTCACCGAAGAGGGAGAACTTCGCAGCTACGTGAACCTGTTTGTCAATAACGAAGACATCCGGCATTTACAGGGCGTTGAAACCCCCGTGAACGCGGGTGATAAGCTGATGATTATTCCGAGCATTGCCGGGGGCGCTCAGGGAGTGTCCTGAGATGGCTCCCTTGTCTAAGGTAGACCACAGCGCATTACGCACCAATCAGGCCATGATTATTGGTCTGAGCTTGTTGGGGTATATCTTTGATATGCCGGTGTTGGCTGGTTTTGTTGGGATCGTGATGGCTGTGGGAACGCTGGTCAAGCGCCCTGGATTTGGCGCAGTCTACAGCAAACTGCTCCGCCCGCTGGGGTTGGTCCGTCCAGATATCCTTGAGGACAACCCTGAACCTCACCGGTTTGCTCAAGGCTTTGGGTC
>JARROY010000041.1:0-18034 GCA_037383445.1 Anaerolineales bacterium
TGACCACCCTGTGCTACCAGTTCGGAAATGAGAAACCTATCTACGCCCTGGAAGGATCGATTGCCATCACTGGTGCTCTGGTGCAGTGGCTGCGCGATAACTTAAAGATGATTGAAAGCGCACCTGAGATCGAGAACCTGGCTAACACGGTGGAAGATAATGGCGGGATATATTTTGTCCCCGCATTTTCGGGCTTGTTCGCTCCTTATTGGCGTTCCGATGCACGCGGCGCGATTGTCGGCCTGACTCGATTTGTCAATCGCGGACATATCGCCAGAGCAGTACTAGAAGCAACCGCTTTCCAAACGCGTGAGGTGCTGGACGCCATGAATGCTGATTCTGGAGTACCTCTTAAGGCTCTTAAAGTGGACGGAGGCATGGTGCAGAACGATCTGCTGATGCAGTTCCAGGCAGATGTGCTGGGCGTCCCCGTAATCCGGCCGCGGGTGGCCGAAACTACCGCTTTGGGGGCAGCCTATGCTGCTGGGTACGCGGTTGGATTTTGGAACAGCAAAGACGAAATGAAAAAGAACTGGCAGGTAGACAAAACCTGGCAGCCGGAGCCCACCAGCACAGCTAAAACAGAACTGTATGCGCAGTGGAAAAAAGCTGTCACACGGACCTTTGATTGGATAGAGCAGGGGAAGTAATATGCAGTCAAGAGCAGATCGAATAAAAAGACTTAAAGACGATCCGGATGTGAGCGTACTGATCATCGGTGCGGGCATCAATGGGATCGGCACGTTCAGAGACCTGGCCCTACAAGGCGTGGATGTGGTCCTGGTGGATCGAGCAGATTACTGCAGCGGGGCGAGTGCTGCTTCCTCGCACATGGTGCACGGTGGGATTCGCTACCTTGAGAACGGGGAGTTTCGCCTGGTGCGAGAAGCCGTTCAGGAGCGCAACCGGCTGATAGAGAATGCACCCCATCTGGTAAAACCGCTGCCTACGACATTCCCGATATTCAAGTGGTTTTCTGGTATATTGAATGCCCCGCTCAAGTTTTTTGGGCTTATGGAGCGGCCTGCAGAGCGTGGGGCAATAGTAATCAAACTGGGAATGATGCTCTACGACGCCTATACCGGTAAACAAAAAACTGTGCCGAAGCATGTTTTTCGCAACCGGCAGGAATCCTTGGATCTCTTCCCGGCCCTCAATCCAAAGGTTCTTTTTACCGGCACCTACTATGATGGCGCCATGCCTTCACCAGAACGGATTGCCATTGAACTGCTCAAAGATGCAGTCGATGCCAGCGACCAGGCGGTTCCGATCAATTATGTCAGCCTGGTGTCTGCCGAAGGAGATACCATCACCCTCAAAAATGAACTTGGCGGGGAAACCTTCCAGTTGAAGCCAAAAATCGTTGTCAATGCTGCCGGACCATGGATCGATCTCGTCAACCGCTCCATGGGGAAGCAAACTGAATTTATCAGCGGAACCAAAGGCTCTCATCTCATTTTAGACCACCCAGAACTGCGCCAGGCAATTGGCGAGAATGAATTCTTCTTCGAGAACAAGGACGGGCGGATTGTGCTCATCTTCCCACTGCATGACAAAGTCATGATCGGTACTTCTGATATCCGCATCGAGAATCCGGATGACATTGTGATTACTGAAGAAGAAGTCAATTATTTCTTTGAGATGGTTGGAAGGGTTTTTCCCAAGATCAAAATAGATCGCTCCCAAATTGTATACACCTTTTCCGGCGTCAGGCCGCTCCAGCATACCGAAAAGAGCACGACCGGCCAGATCAGTCGCGACCATGTTGTCAAGCTAAACGAGGCGGGTGACCTGCTGGATGTACCTGTTTTCTCCCTGGTAGGAGGCAAATGGACCTCCTTCCGGGCGTTTTCCGAAATTGCGGCAGACCGCGTTCTCTCACAGCTGGGAAGCCCCCGCAAGATCTCTACGGCTGACTTAAAAATTGGGGGCAGCAGAGGCTATCCTAAAAACCCGGATGAAAAAGCTAGCTACTTCAAAAAACTTCTTGAGTCATACGCTATCAACGAACATCGCCTTAACGAATTGTTCAAGACCTACGGAACAAAGACCGAGGACATGAGGAAGCTTCAGAAATGCTAATGACTATCCCCGAGATAAGTGCCGGGGAGATAAAATACATTCTAACCACTGAAGACGTAATCCATTTAGATGATCTCATTCTGCGCCGCACCATGCTCGGAAAGCTCGGCAAGATCACACCAGACAGCCTACGCGAGATTGCCAAGATATGCAAGGATGTTTTGGAGTGGTCGGAAGAGGAAATGCAACAAGAGATCGACCGCTTTTCCGCTCTGCTGAGGCATCAACACAAGATGAACTTCAATGGGTTTATTTGAAAGTAATTGGTAGATATTCGTTCTCCATTACAATCGGATAGTTACCTCTAACAATTTAATCCCAGGACGGATCCGGCTGCTTTCTTTCATAATGCCTTACTTACAGTTGTAAAACTTTTTGAGACATTTGTGGAATTATATATGCGGAGGAGTGGATAGCTATGCTGCAAAAAATTGTGATTGCCGTTCTTCTGTTTTTATCCGGCTGTGCTGTTTTTGTGTTTGGAAATCCTTATTACCGCGTGTTTCCCACGAATTGGAACCAAATCTATTACCTTGGGCTTGCAGTGTTCTTCCTGATCCTAACGATCATCTTAAGCCGCGTTCCATCCCTGTCTCGCTTCAGTCCAGCGTCATATTCATTCTTAATTGCCTCGATTGCATTGGTTGTTTTAAAAGCAGGCTTCTTCAACCTGCCCATCAAAGCTGGCAACCCCCTACAGGAGATTGCCATTGACAAATTATCCCAATTCCTGCACGTGGTGCCTGTGATCCTTTTGATGACCTTACTGGCCAGGCAAGAGCTGGGATCGAGCTTCCTGCAAGCCGGCCGGCTTAAACAGGGTCTCCTCTGTGGCATGATCTCTTTTGTCGGCTTTGTTACCTTCAGCTACCTGATCAACCGCAGCAATTCAGAATTCCTGCGGTTGTTAATCAAAGGACTTCCCTGGTTGCTGCTGTTTGTCTTTGCCAATTCGATCATGGAGGAACTCTGGTTCCGCGGCATCTTTCTGAACAAATTCGTACCGCTGGTGGGCAGAACCGGCGCCATCATCCTCACAGCCCTGCTGTTTGGTCTCTCACATATTAATGCCAGCTACGATTTCCCAGGTGGTGGGGGGATCTTCGGGATGGTGGTCTTCAGTCTGGGGGCTGTTGGGGCACACGCCATGCTTAAGGATGACAGCCTGATCGGCCCTGTCTTATTCCATGCCGGGTACGATTTGGTGATCATCCTGCCGATCATCAACTCGCTCTAGCCAAGTTTCCCTTTACCCATTCAACACACCTTAGCCAAATCTTGAAACAAGTCAAGAATTGGCGGATGATCGCGCCAACAGGCCACTGTGTCCGCAGTCAGTAGTTTTTGCAATCCCTGATTGAATACTATTCAGATGGCTAATCATCATTTCCCCTCCAGTAAAGCCGGCAAGCCGTTGAAGAAATAACAACTAAATGCAAAGATATTGTCAATATATACTTGACAATATATGATTATTCTGGTAAAGTATAAACAATTCACTAGATACCTTGGAGGTAAAAAATGAAAGTTCGGAAGTTGTACAGTGTTTTATCGGTCATATTTGTGATCGTCATGGCAGCGGGCGTATTTGCCCCAGCAGCCTTAGCAAAATCAGACAAACCAAAAGATATTTACAGTATCGTAGATCTTGCTCTGGATGTTAATGCCCAGAATGGTGAGTTTAGTATTCTGATCGCCGCCCTACAAGCAGCTGATCCATCAGTCATCCAAACCCTCAATGGAAAAGGTCAGTACACCGTTTTCGCTCCCACCGATGCCGCTTTTGTTGCCTTGCTGAATGAGCTCGGTGTGAGTGCCGGAGAACTGCTCTCGAACCAAGAATTGGTCACAACTGTGCTGCTCTATCACGTTGCTCGGGGCAACCGCGATTCTGCTGACGTTATCAGCTCCGATCGTATTCGCACCATGCAAGGTGGTTTCTTGTTCCAAAGCGGCGGCATTCTGACAGATGCCAACGGTCGGACATCAAACATCATCGCAGTAGACTTTTTTGCAGATAACGGCGTGGTACACGTAATCGATACCGTTGTCTTACCCTAATTGAAAAGAAACACCTTCACTAACAAGAGCCTTGATTTCATCAAGGCTCTTGTTTTTTTACCATACTAACCAGGGCTTATTTTCGTGGCAGGTTGCTCTCAGTGATATCCACCAACAGTCAACGCAACGATCGGGACAGATGTTTCCTTTGCTTCCAAATGGGCATACTTAAGAGCATCACCCGGCTTGCCAAAGCATATCTACAGCCAATTCAACCCCAAAAAATAACCCCAGACAGCCTGCGCGAGATTGCCCAGATATATTTAGGCGTTGATGAACTTCGATGAGTTTATCGGGGGTTGAACCAAAAATATAATTCCCTCAAGTTGTCTCCCAATTCTATCCCATGACTCTGGGAATGAGGATTTATTGTATAATTTGGGTCAGAATAATGTAGTTCCTGAATCATCTGAACATATCCACCCCCCATAGAAAATCTACCATAACAGGATGATCAGAACTTCATCAAAGACCAATTTTGGCAGATATGATGTTATCCTCAGGCACAATCACCTTTCTATTTACAGATATCCAGAGCAGCACACCGCTCTGGGAAAAACATCCCCAGGAAATGAGCCGGGCTCTCGAGCAGCACAACGCCATTATCCGTCAGGTAATGACCGAACATGATGGCACTATTTTCAAGGTCATCGGCGATGCTTTTCAGGTGGCATTCACCAATCCTGCCCACGCGGTAGAAGCAGCCATTGAGGTTCAACGCAGGCTGAATAGTGCAGTTTGGCCCGAAGCCACCGGGGAACTTCGTGTGCGCATGGGCATCCATACCGGTGAGGCTGAGGCAGATGAAAAAGGCGATTATACGACATCCCATACCCTCAACCGTGTGGCACGGATTTGCTCTGCTGGTCACGGCGGGCAAATTCTTCTCTCACTCGTCAGTGCAGAGCTGGCGCGTGAGGGTCTTGAGCAGAAGATCCAATTCCTCGATCTGGGTGCACATTACCTCAAGGGCTTATCTCACCCAGAGCATATCTTTCAGATAGAAGCGCCGGGGCTGCCGCTTGCCTTTCCACCCCTTTCCTCTCTTTCCAAACCCAATCACAACCTGCCAATCCAGCGCACTATTTTCATTGGCCGGGAAAACGAGATTTCGCAGGTGAGCGCCCTTTTGGAAAGCGCACGGCTGGTGACATTAACCGGTATCGGAGGGGTGGGAAAAACTCGCCTCTCGATCCAGACTGCTGAACACCTGTTAGGCAAGTTCCCAGATGGAGTCTGGTGGGTAGAATTAGCTTCCATCACCAACCCGGACAGAGTGGTGGATGCAGTTGCGGAGGCACTTTCAGTTCAGGAGCAAGCAGACCGGAAGCTAATCGAAACACTTGAAAACGAGCTTCACAACCATGAATGCCTGATCATTTTGGATAACTGTGAGCATCTTATCGAAGCGGTTGCACACCTGGCTGATCGTCTTTTAATCACATGTCCGGCTGTATCCCTTCTCACTACCAGCCGAGAGCCTCTGCATGTAGAGGGGGAAAAGATCCTTCTTGTGCCACCCCTACGAATGCCCCAGAATGGGCTAACGGACCCAGCCACCCTGGCAGCTTCGGAGGCAGGACATCTCTTTCTGGAACGGGCTCGGGCTGCGATGCCAAATTTTGAATTCACCAACTCCAACAGTTCTTCTGTGTTACAGATCTGCCAGCGGTTGGACGGTATCCCCTTAGCAATTGAACTGGCTGCAGCGAGAGTACCAGTCCTTCAAGTGTCTCAAATCGCTGCCCGCCTTGATCATGTCTTCCGCCTGTTGACCGGAAGCGGTCGAACCACAGTGGCACGTCACCAGACTCTGCTCGCAACGATCGACTGGAGCTACCAATTACTTTCTCCATCCGAGCAGAAACTCTTCGAGCGCCTCTCCATTTTCGTCGGCGGATGGACCTTGGATGCGGCCGAAAATATCTGTACGGATGATACCATTGACCAAATCCTTGTACTCGATCTGCTGACCAATTTGGTCGATAAGTCTCTGGTCATCCTGGACCGCCATCCGGGCAAGAAGGCTCGCTATCGCTTTCTAGAACCTATCCGCCAATATGCCCGCAACAAACTAGAGGATTCAGGGAAGGTAAATGATTTCGCCAGAAAACATCTGGGTTTTTATCTTACGTTTGCATAATCAAATGCCGTAAATCTGATCGGAGAGGAACAGGTATCAGCGATGAAGCAGATGGAAGCAGAGGGGGATAATTTACGGGCCGCCTTAGCGTGGAGTTTATCCGGTACGGCCAGTGAGCAAGAGAGTATTCGGATGGTAATTGCCTTAGGTCGCTACTGGCTTGTGCGTGGAAATCTTCATGAAGGGCGCAGTTGGATGTCTGCTGTGCTCGGGAAAAAAGACGACTGTACCTGCCCAGAAGAAAGAGCCAAAGCCCTTGACCAAGCAGCACTAATGGCTTACCAGCAAAGTGACTATACTGCATCGAAAGCTGCCTGGGAGGAGAGTCTGGATATCTCTCGCCAATTGGGAGAAGATGGTTTGCGCGGCGTGCACCTCGCCCTGACCGGTTTGGCGATGACCGTGTCTGAGACCGGCGACTACCAAACCAGTGCCAAGTTGTTTTCCGAGGGGTTGGAGATAACTCGAAAACTTCAAGATGAATTGAGTGAAGCGAACATCCTGCGCAACCTGGGTTGGATAGCCATGCGCGCCGGAGACTACCCGCAGGCTAAAGCGTTTTTAGAACAAGCCGGGGTCATCTTCCGCAAGTTCGACGAACGAGTCTGGCTTTCTTCCACGATTTCTGGTTTGGGTGAGGTTGCGACACGGCAAGGGGACCTGACAACAGCCAAAGACCACCTAGAGGAAGCCTTAGCTTTGCGGAGAGAATTGGATAATAAATGGGGGATTGGGGCTACTCTGGGAACCCTAGGTTGGGTGGCGATGTCTGCGGGTGATTATGAAGGCGCCAGGCGGCATTTCGGAGAATCCCTGACTGTCCGCCAGGAGTTGGGGGATAAAGGCGGAATAGCCTGGTGCTTGGAGAAAATTGCTCAGACATCTCAAATCCAGGGGAACTATCAGCAGGCTGTAATTCTGTTCGGCGCGGCCGCTGCACTGCGCAAGTCCATCAATTCGGTCATCGATCTAGCAGATCAACCTGAATACGATGCCCTTATCCGGGAGTTAAATGGTGCACTGGGAGAGAGTGCTTATAAAAAATTATGGGATCAGGGAGCTGCCATGAATATTGATCGCGCTGTTGCAGCTGCTCTTAGTGATTAATCCCTTAAAAAAACAAGAGCCCTGATTAACTCAAGGCTCCTGTTTTTTACCCGAATTAACCCGTTCTCATCTTCGAGGAGGGCTGTTCTCAATAATCTCTGCCGAGATCATCACAGCGTTGGCAATGATCTTGGCACAGGTTTTCTTCCCTCCCATCGCTGCATATTTGAGGGAATCCACCCGGTCTGATAGATCATATCTGCGGCCCATTTTCGCTTCCAGCAGATCAGCACAGGCCAGGCTGCCATTCTCAGCTTCAAAACGGCGGCAGAATCTGCGAGTGGGAGGTAAAGATCTCAGGTAGCCCTTCCAATCGCCCAGATCGTCCCGCCCATAGACCAATCCGAGAGCCATCATACAGCCTGAAACCGCCCCGCAGGTTTCACCTCGCAAAGCCATCCCTGGAAATGGGGTCAGGGCTTTGAGGATTTCTTTGCCTTCCAGATTGAACTCTTGCTGTAGGACCGAGAAAGACGTTTGGGCACAATTCTTGGAGACATCGAGGGCCTTTTTAACCTCTTTCTCCACAGCACGACGACGATCTTCTGAGACATTTTTCTCTGCCATTGGCAACCTCCAAAGAAACAACGATTTCCAGACAAAACGACGAAGGCTGGAATCCAGCAAAAAAGATACCATTATCGTATGTCAATTCGAACATACTTGTCAACATTGTTCAGAAACACACATAATTCAGCAAAAGATGAAAAGGAATGCGGACCGGCTCGAATTCGTGGACCCCTACCAGATTACTTGACAGCTCTCTACCGGAGGTCCTTCCGCACCGCTGGTGATTTCGCCGGTCGCTGGCTGGAGCTGTAAAGGCAAAAAAGGCTGTTTCCTCTACAACAGCCTCTCGTAAATCAATCTACAAGCAATACTCAAGCGGGGATGTTAATCTTGCCAGCCAGAAACATGCGTCCCAGCATAAACAGCCAGACCGGCAGACCCAACTGGTTAACGGCTCCCGACAGCCCGATCAAAAACGTAATCGGGGTCATCGGGCTGAATCTCAATGTCCCGTTGGCCATCGCATACACCTCATCCAGGAAGAAGACCCCCAAAACCAGGCCCAAAGTCATCGCTGCGCCTAATACAATGCTGAATATAGAAAATCCGCCAGAAATCTCCGGAAGGGTGCGGTTGAACAGGCTGAACAGTAAGATCGCCAGACCAATCAGACCAATGCCCGCGGAATAGCCAAACATGGATTGTTTTAAATCGATCACTTTGAGCAGGAAGATGATTTGGTTGATCGAAGCGACTGCGATGCCCAAGATACCCAGGACAAGCACCCATTGGCTGCCACCGGGGAATTCTGCCCGGTGAATCTGGCGGAAAGCGAACAGCAGCGGAAGCATCAACACCGGCGTGATCGCGTAGGCCACATCGCTCATCGGGCCAAACGGATTGGTTGCCACAGCAAACATCAAGATCAGTAAGATGATCTGCACGGCTGCCATAATCCCTGCGGCAACCGTCAGCCTACCCACCAATACTGCGTCTAAAAAATTCATCGGCCGCTCCTTTCCATCCTTAAATCAAAAAAACCCACAAGATAATATAAGATTTATCATGGCCAACATCGGAAAATCGTGCAAAAATTTATTGGTTCACATCCAGCACGAGATCAGCTCGCCAACTGGATTAACGATTCCGGCACCCAAAAACTACCATAACCCAAAAATACAATCACCAGCGAAACCACAATCAAAAGAATGGCACAAGCTATCAGGATGCGGTCTCGTTTTTGGTAGGTTAGCTTCTGCAGCCATGTGCGTGGGCCAATCCCAAAGGCGCGCAAGTCCATGGCGTCGATAATATCCTCACTGCCAATGATGGCATGGATGATCACCGGGACCATGATCGGGCCTAGTTTTCGCACCTGGGCGATCAGTCCCCCGCTGATCTTATCAAGCTCATAGCCGCGTGCCCGCTGCGCATCCATGGTGAGTTGAAAGTCACGCCCAAAGGTGGGGATGAAGCGCATCGTCAGGTCCATGGCATAGGCGATCTTATCTGGCAAGCCCAAACCACGGAAGGTGATCCCATAATAGGACGGGTCTAAAGAATACGGGATCAGGATGGTCATCACCGCAATGCTGAACACTCTGATCAACTGGCTGAGGGCAAAAAAGGAGCGTTCGACCGTGATCTGCAAAGTCGGGCGCCAGCCAAAGATGGTAAACGGTGCCTCCAGTTTTCGGATGAGATGTTCGACTTCGTAAACTTCTATCCCCCCGCGTCCGGTCAGGAAAGTGAGAAATGAAAAAAAGAGCACAAAAAAACCGATGAACAGAAAAGCCCGGCGCATCTCATGCCATTTAATCCCCGATGTAAACAATGCAATCAGGGAGATAACCAGAAAGGGAGACAGGAAGCGGATATCCCAGAAAAAAAGTGTGGAGGCCAAGAAAGCGGCATAGAAAATAATCCAGGCGCGTGGGTCAAACCACTGGATGAGGGATCTCCGTTTACGATAACGCCAGGTGACAAGCATAGTTTATTCTTCCATTAACACAAGCAACATCCCAAATGGTCAGTGGCCAATACAGCGCATCGACCACTGACCCATTTATCCAGCTGACAGATCTAACGCCCGGACTGACGCTGCACGGCTGCGTAAGCCGCAACAAACAGTGGTACGAGGATCGCAGCAAATATCAGGTTGGGACCAGCGGCAGGCAGGAATTCACCTACAATGGCTGCTGTCGGTGAATAGCCGTTGATCCAGATATCCGAGATGGCCGCGAAACCAATCCCAAGGATATTGCCCAGCATGGACCAAGTCACCGCAGCAGCCACATTTTCATCTTTGAAGAAAAATCTCACTGCTAATACCAGCACAAACCCAACGACGAGTGAGATACCTGCAAACGCAGAGATGGTGGCATCCCCGAAGATGCCATTGTCAACATCATAGAAAAGCAAATTTTCCTGGTTCCGGTTCAAAAGGAAAACTACAGCGGCCAAGACCGCTAAAACTCCGCTGGTCAGGAGAACCGTGTCCATTCCTTTTTTCCTGTTTTTAGCCAGAAAAGCCAGACCAGCAATAAACCCTACCAAGCCGTTGCCAATGCTCCATTGTGGAGAGAGCCCAAAACCGGTCAAGGCATCTCCAAACATATTGCCAACGGCGCCGGTAAAGAAGCCGACCACTGGACCAAAGGCATACCCAAAAAACATCGGAATGGCGATTGCAGGTCGGATAGCTACCTGGCTGAGGGATGGAACCACAAAAACGGAGCCGTTAAATAGATATGAGAAAACGGCATACAGGGCAGCGCCGATCGCCATATAAACCACCTGGCGAGTACCAACTGCCCAGGCTTCGTTATCTTTGGTGAAGAAGTAAACTAAAAGAGCAATTAGTAAGCCTACAATCACGAACACAAAGCGCAGGACAGGATTCTCTCCAGTCTGCAAGCGCTCAATGCCCATCATGTTTCCACCGACCTGGACAATCAACACAAAAATTACCAAAGTGGCAACCAGTGTCCAGAATATTGAGGCGAGTTTTTTATCCATTACCTTCTCCTTTTTAATAGTGAATAATTAAATATGTGCTAAAGCCTCCGCTCGCATGAATTTTCCGCTCTTTGAGAAACGTTTTAGATTCGCAGCCAGCAAAGAAGAGGGAATCACGCGGCAGGCTTTGAGCAAGTCTTGATCCGCCAGAACCTCATGTGGCGGGCCATCGGCAGCAATCCGCCCATCTGACACCAGGATCACGCGATTCGCGTAAATCACAGCCATATCTACATCATGGGTGATAAACACAACCGACTCAAAACCAGGCATTTGCAAAATAGAATCCATGAAGTTCATGTAATTCTGGTAATCCTGCCCGGCGGTGGGTTCATCCATCACCAAAATGCGCGAACGCATCGCCAAGATCGCCGCGATGCTGACTCTTTTTTGCTGCCCAAACGACAGCGAAAGTGGCGGGTCTTGCTCGTACTCGACCAAATTTACCGTTTCTAACGCCTCCATCACCTCCTTTTCAATTTCTTCGGGGGAATGCCTGAGATTCTTTGGTCCAAACGACAGTTCATCGTGCACGGTATTTGCAAACAGCATATGGCTGGGACTTTGGAAAACATATCCCAACGTGCTGGCAATCTCGGCAACACTGGCTTCGTGGGTATCCCGCCCATTGACCAGCACCCGACCGGATTTTGGTTTCAGCAATCCAATGGCTTGTTTGACAAAGGTCGTCTTACCGGCACCATTCGGACCTAAAACCGCAATGACATCTCCACGCCGGATCTCAAGGCTGATATGATGCAAAACCTCAACATCACGTTCGTAGCCAAACCCAACATCCTGAAATTCCACTAGGGGTTGCGAGGGATGTTCTTCCCTGATGATCCCAGGCAGGACATGCAGCGGAATTGGAGGGGGATCTTGGATCCGCCATCATGCGCACCATTTCAAGAGTCTCGAGCGCACTCGCGGGATCCAGGCTGGCAAGCGGCTCATCGAGCAGCAAAATACTCGGGCGCATGGCAAGCACACCCGCCAGGGCGACCTTCTGCTTCTCCCCACCAGATAGATTGAAAGTTTCGCGGTCGCGCAACTGAGAAATATTCAGGAATCGTAGAGCTTCATCTGCCCGGGAGATAATCTCCGGGCGTGACATGCCCAGATTTTCCAGACCAAAGGCAACCTCATTGAGTACCTTGGTTCCCAAAATCTGGCGTTCGGGGTCCTGCAGTACGGTCCCTATCTGCTGCGAGATGCGCGAGAGCGGCCAACCTTTGGTATCCTCCCCATGGACCAATATACGCCCAGTCATCTGACCTTTGTAGCTGCGCGGGATCAGACCATTGATGCAGCGGACTAAGGTGGTTTTACCACAGCCGCTTGCCCCTGCTACCAGTAAAATCTCTCCCGGATTGACAAAAAAGTTGATCCCCCGAATTGCAGTTTCTTCGCGGTCGCGGTAGCTAAAGGTTAGATCTTCAACAATCAGAGGGAGGGGATTTTCCATAGGTTTGGGAGGGAAACGCCTCGATCAAGTCTCCGTAAGTTCCATTAAAGGTGCGCCAGCAAATAAATGCCTTTGTTTGGTGTATCCTCCATGTGGCATATATTCATTAATACAGTTTTCACTTAGCGTGTCAAGAAAAATGTGAAAATTGGTCCTGTAAAAAACCAAATTCCACCCACAAAGGAAACGGTCAAACAGCGTTTCTCGTCGCTGACAGATATTACAGATCACAGCATCTCTGAAAAACAGCATGGATGCATCCAACGCTACGGCCGCGAGACAAACTGCGCTTCGGAATAAGGGGCGTTCTCAGGCAATAATAATCCCTGGTCCATCCCGAGCAGATACTGGTTGAAGAAGGCCAGCGTGTAATCGTTGATTAAGTCCAAAACACGTTCACCCGGGATGGTCCCTCTCAGCCCTATGTTCCCGGCCAGCGGCGTGAGCAGCGGCAGGCTGGTGAAATCGTGGTGCATGGTCTCCGCGATGATGAACTCCGTCACGTCGCCGCTGGAGGCTTCTACCAGTTCCCCGATCTGCGAAAAGTTGCGGTTGGGTTCCGTGGTATCTGACCATGCGGCGCTATGCATCAGCAAAAATGGCTGGGAGATCCCTGCCGAAACGACCGATGAGGAAACCGGCTCCACCCACAAATCCATCCTCAGGGCAGCTTTACAGCGTGCATCGGTAGCGCAAAACTCAGCCGTTGCGCCGCCCCCGGTGGAGTGCCCGAATACGCCCACTCGATTAAAATCCAGCCGTCCAGATAACGGCCAGTCCCCACCAGCTTGGTCCCGGCGGGCCAACTCATCCAGCACGAAGCCGATATCTGCTGCCCACTGGCGCACCAGCCGGTTGGAGGCACGGTCATATTCTTCTTGGGTGACACCCTCCGGCAGGGCGGAATCATTGCGAGGCATCTGGCGCCCATCTGGAAAAGTAGTCAGCACCGCCCCGTAGGTATGGTTCGGTGCTGCCACCACGTAGCCGTGCGAGGCCAGTTCCTCTACCTGATAAATATTCTGCTCCTTGAAACCCGACCAGCCGTGTGAAAAGACCAGCAGCGGGAATTTCTGACTGCCGGAAACTACCGGAGCATCAATAAAAGCATTGGCCTTGACGTATTTTAGATGGCTGAGCGTGAAGGGCGGCAGACCGATCCAGTCTGCGATGGCCGGCGCGGCAGACTCTACATCCGGCATCCACAACGCCTGCTGGTTTTCCTTGGTGGGGCTGGCCGGATACCAGATCTGAAGCATAATCTCGCGCCTTGCATTGGGGTCATCGGCGTATATCTCGGCACGGGAAGTATCTTTCAACGGAAAGATGATTGTCCCCACCTGATAAGGGCCGCTGATCGGGTACGGTTTGGGGATTGGAGCCAGCCAGCCTAAAACCAGGGACAGCAAGGCCAAAACCACCCCTGTTGATGCCAGCCCAACCGACCTGCCTTGGGGCTTCCCGGTTAGCAGGGCCCTCCCGGAAGCCAGCAGAATCAGCAGCAATGCCGCGTAGAGCGGCCAGAGCTGCCAGCGGAAACCCTCCAGCACAATCTGCGCTGCAATGGCCACTATTAGCGCCAGTGGGGTCACTTGGTATTTAAGCCTGCCAGATGCTTTAGGAAAGAAATATAGCATCGAGCCTATGACTGTAAAAATTGTGAGGGTCAGTTCAAATGGTCGCATAGTCTTCCTCGAAATCTAATAGGTTCATCATCCCGAAAACCCCAAAACCCAAGAGCATTGGTCAATGGATTTACTCAACCTCAATTTTATCAAATCACTCATTCAGCCTTCGGTCAGTCAGCAGGATAACATAAAAATCACGCTCATAGAACAGTTTATGGTGTATTATTGGATCTTTTCCACATCCTGACGTTGTAGATTTCATATCCTTGGGATTGAAAAAAAGTATGCGCTTTCTGGTTGAAGGCCCAACTGTTCAGGACAATGGCGGAAAGCCCTTTCTGTTCAGCTAACTGCGCAGCGTTCGTCACCAGCGCCTTGCCAATCCCTCTGCCCTGAAAATCCGGCTCTACGCTGATCTGATCGATATATAAATGGGATCGAGCTACTGTAAATGGGTTTTCCGTTCGGTGCACCTCCTGGCAGATGATATAACCAGCCGGTTGTGGATCCTCTGCAATGTAGATATATACCTCAGGGTCAGCTAAAAATTTCTCGAAAGCCGAAAGAGCATAGTCATCTTGTTCAGGAAATTTAAATACGTCTGGGAAAGCCTCAGCATGAAGCCGTTGGACAGACATACTTAACCGAGACAGCAGTCGAGCGTCCTCTTTCTTCGCCTGCCTGATATTCATCACTCACCGTCCCTTCTCAATTGCGTTTTTGGCAATCCTGTCCACCAGAGCAGGGGCAATCAGCTTCAGCCACTGCCCAATCTTGCCGCGCGGAGTCATTACCAGTTCACGCTTGCGCTTGGCAATTGCCGGTAAGATCTGGGCCGCACATTCCTCGGCAGTCATCGCTCCTTTTTCTTGGACTGGTTCATATCCCAATTCGCTCCCATCACCAGTTAGGGCACGCAATCTGGTCTCTGTCAGGACAAATCCGGGATATACCAAGGTCACATCTACCCCATCCTTGGCCAATTCGATCCGCAGGGTATCAAAAAAGCCGACCAGGGCATGTTTGCTAGCAGCATACCCGCTGCGGGCGGGGACTCCTGTCTTGCCCGCCAGACTGGAGATCGCCACCAGTTGGCCTTTCGAACTCTTAAGGTATGGCAGGGCAAAATGGGTGCAGTACACACTCCCCATATAATTGGTCTGCATGATCTGCTCAAAGACCTTCAACTCCTCAACCTGATCGAACAGCGACCACATCGAAATTCCCGCATTATTGATCAGGATATCAATCCTGCCAAATTCTTCCACCGTCTTTTGAATCAGGTTCTCCGCCTGACCCCAATCCGCAACATCTGTGGGAATGGCAACTGCTGTCCCGCCGTGGTCGCGGCATCCCGCTGCCACTGCCTCCAGTTGTTCCTGGTTGCGGGCAGCCAGCGCCAAACGCGCCCCCTGTGCAGCCATCTGAAACGCCAGCTCGCGACCGATCCCGATGGAAGCCCCGGTGATCACCACGGCTTTACCTGAAAAGAAGTTGTTCGCCATTTCTCCTCCAATGATCAAATTTATACAAGATTAGTATACAGGCTTTTTTTGCATCTGAGAATCTGATATAGTGGGGTTAGAGAAATTTTGCACGATAGGTGCAATCCAATGAAAAAAGCGCTTTACCGCAAGTTTAAACCCGGTCCAATCCTGGCTTACAAGATCGGGCTTGGCCCGCTGATCGGCAGGGTTTTACTGCTGCTGACTACCACCGGCCGGAAAACCGGTTTAGCCCGAGTGACTCCGCTCCAGTATGAGCTGATTGATGGGATATATCACATTGGGGCTGTTTTCGGTGTGAAGACGGATTGGGTTCGCAACATTCAGGCAAACCCTCGGGTGCAGGTATGCGTCAAGGGAGAGACTTTCAACGGCCTTGCAGAAGTTTCTACCGACCCCGAAGATATCGCTGATTTCATCCAATACCGGCTCAACAAACATCCACGGATGATTGGTGCTATCATGAAACTGGATGGTTTTAAATCCAAGCCCACCCGTGAAGAGCTAATCGAATACAGCAAAAACCTGGCCCTGGTTCGCATTACCCCCCAACCTGCCTAAGTGATTTGTCTTATCCTATCAAATGCTATTCGGGAGGCGGTTTATCTGGGGCTTTCAGCTTGCGCCGCTCAATGATCCCAGAGATAAACGCTGCTCCGGGTAGGCTTGAAAACATCATCAATGTACGGTAGAGGAGGGCGAGTGTCAGGCTGTGTGCTTCGCTGATCCCCCCGACCTGGTGAAAGACGAAGAAAATCGCCCATTCCTGCAGGCCCAGTCCCCCAATCGAGATCGGCAGCAGCGAGATAAAATACACCGCCGCCCATAACCCGCCAACCTCTAAATACGAAAGCGAGGTTTCCATCCCCCGCAAGATCACCCAGATCATCGCAAACGTCAGCAGGACATGGCCGTAATTATAGATCAGCGGCAATACCAATCTCCTGGGGTGACGCACCCACAAAACGATCGTCTGCCAGATACGCATGATTACTCTTCGTATCCGTTTAAACAATTTCCGCAGCAAGCTATCTTCCTGGCCGCCATTCATCCCAACTCCGCTCATAGCCAGCACGGGAACACCGTCAAGCAAATGAACTTGATAATATGCTGCCGCCTTTGGGATGGCAAACGGTAGAAAAGTAGCCATACCGAACATCCCCACCAGGCGGTCCATCACCAGAGACGCCGCCACTACTGCGCCATTCCAACCTGCCTGCAGACCTCCCGCCAAGCGGACTCCATCTCCCCCTACGGTAGAGGGTAAAAAATTGTTAGCGAACAGGCCGGCAAAGGTGATCTTAAGCGAAGCCCAATAGGAAACTTGCTCTCCAGCACCGCGCAGTAAGGCATACCAGCGAAGCGAAATGGCAAAACGTGATGCCATCAGAAAAACCACAGCCAGCACAAAACGAGACAACCCGATTTGTTCAATATTTTTCCAAATCTCATCCCAGTCTTGCTGTGCCAACAACCAGACCAATAAACCAAGCGCCACGATCGTGCCGATGACCCGGATAACTGCCCCAAGCGAATAACGTTTCACTCCTGTTGGGTTGAACCTCATTCCGCTCCCTCATTCTTTATCACGTTAACTGTGGTTATCTGTGAACGGCAGGTCTCGTATGGGTCTGTTACACCCACCAACCGGTATTCCCCCGTTTCAATGAGTTCCTGCCAATCTTCACCCAATGGACTCGCGATCAGGAGGTAATCTGCTTCCCGAATAAATTCTTGTTTCAAAGTCGAGTCCCAGAAGCCAAAACGGTAGATCTGGTCACTGTCCTCTGGTTTAGACGAGGATAAATAATTAAAATTGGTATTCAGTTGTGGAGGGAAGATTTCCATTTGGGGCAAATAAAGCAGCAGCATATTGGAGGATATATGCCAGTACAACGATGAGCCTTCGGGAATCATCTCTTTTAACTGTTGTGCCACTTTTTCATGTGTTTCGACAACATTGTCCGAACATACCAGGTTGGGAGTCTCACGATAAAATAAATCAGAGTAACCTAACAGTGTTCCAGTTCCCATAAAGAGAATAAAGGTAAACATCACCAAACGCCCGCCCAAATCACGCCGCCGGTCTATTAGACGGTAAACCAGTGGGGTAATGGCAAATACAAGCAAGATTAAAGGAATCAAATAAAAATAATGGGGCAGTTCTTCTACCAGGAAAGCATAGCTCAGTTTCAACTTAGACTCGAAGAGCCCATAAAGGAAACCAGTTTCTCCCCAAATCACACGCCCACCGGAAATCCGCGGGATAGGCGTATGCATAAATTTATACCACTTGGGGAAAAAGTGGCTATAAAACCATGGTGGACGATATCCTGCAAAAAACAGTGTGCCGGTAACTACACCAAAAAGTATGACAAATGCCAGCACCTGCCGCCAGACTGTTAGATGCCGGCGCCAATAGGGCAATGTCGCTGGCAACAGCAGCAACCCCAGGAAGTTGAAGAAAGTAAAATACCCGGCCAAACAAAAGAAATGACAGCTTCTCCCGCTCAAT
>JARROY010000042.1:0-13307 GCA_037383445.1 Anaerolineales bacterium
TGGTCACCTTCGGCCCTGTCGTGATTGGGAAAAAGTTGGGAATCCAGATCGGGAAAAAAGCCTATCCATGGGAGGAGATTGCGGAGGTGGCGATTAAAAAAGGCGTGTTATCGATCAAAAAGAAAAACGGGGGGTGGTTCAGCGGGGCCTCTGCACCTGCTGGCAAGATCCCCAACCTGCAGGTACTGCTGTCCATGATCAACCAGATCGTGGGACTTAAAGCAGGCGAATAGCGTTGAAGCGCAATCCTCAGCCCGACACGCTATGAGGATTTATCCGCACACTTAAGTTATAAATTCAATACCAGGAAACCCCAGCCAACCAACTAGACTTTATAAAATTTATTCCTGATACTATGTACAGCTCTCTCTTCCTAATCCAAAAACTTACCCTGGATTATTTATTTTCAAGATAATCATAGAGAACAAACAACCCTGCCGGCAGGGCAACAAAACCAACCAGCCAAATCCAACCCGGGAAGAACTCACCCGCATCAAACCAATAAAATACAAAAAATAAAAACAAAAGGCCAATCGAGGCCAATCCACCAAGGAGATCACGCCACCAGGCGACCAGCAATCCCACAATGCTTAAAAACATGAGGATTACTGTTGCCCAGGTAAACCATCCCTCTTGAACACCATTTTCAGTACTTGGGAATAGAATCTCATTCACTGCGAAAAAGATAGCCGGAATGCTCCAAATCCTAGCCACCCACCTTAAAACCGAAAACTTATTTTCTTGAACTTCTGACACAGACATGCCAACCTCCTCGAGAAGTGATAGGGGCAGATTTGAATGCTTCCTTCTCCAGAGAAGTGATCCGATATGCCCCAAGCAACCAGTGATCTCCGTGAGCAAAACCAGAAAGTGAGATCAGATAATTTAGTATACACAAATTATGATTGGGAATGCAAATTTTTCATCTCAATCGTGCTGATAAATTCATCAAATCGACACAAGGAATGATTGATGCGAGGGTAAATGCCTATCTGAGTGAAATTTAACTGTCCCGAGATAAATATAAATTATAATGAGGCCGCCCGCTCAACACCAGATTTGGACATCTTGAAGAGAAGGAGCACAGCATGGAACAAGCAGAAAACTTTGTTTCAGAACATTTCAGGCTTGAAAATGTTGGCCGCGGTCTAGTGGCTGCGATTCATCAAGAGTCTGGTGCAGCAATCGCGAACGCCGGAATTATAGACCTGGGAGACAGCACAATGGTCTTTGATACCTTCATCAGCCCAGCCGCAGCAAAAGACCTCCGCCAGGCCGCCGAAATCCTGACCGGACGGCCAGTCTCCTATGTATTCAACAGCCACTATCACAACGACCATATCCGCGGCAACCAGGAATTCCCTGATGCACAGATCATCTCTACATCTAAAACGTTCGACTTAATCCAAACCGACGGGATGGAAGAATTAGCCTGGGACCAGGCCAATGCGCCCAAGCAATACCAGCATTATCAAACTGAATTCGACAGCAGCCAGGACCAAACACAGCGTGAACAAATCCGTTTTTGGCTGGATTATTACCGAGTACTGGCGCAGTCCCTTGAGGGATTGCGCATCTACGAGCCGCAGCTCACCTTTGAAGACCGGCTGATTCTCTCTGGGTCAGAAAGGACAGTGGACCTGCTCAGCTACGGCGGCGGCCACACCGGGAGCGATGGCTTTCTCTATATCCCTGATGAGGGGGTACTCTTCCTCTCCGACCTGCTGTTTGTCGGCTGTCATCCTTTCCTGGCAGATGGGCATCCTGACAATTGGATTGCCATCCTGGAAAAAATCAAGCGCTTAGATGCGGCCGTGTTGGTGCCAGGTCATGGCCCGGTAGGAAGCAAGGAAGATTTGGACCTGATGATAGACTACATCCAGATGACCGCTGATGCAGCCAAGCATGCAGCCGAGGGGATGACCCCCAAACTGCCCCCACCATTCAATGCCTGGCAATTTGACCGGTTTTTCCAGATCAACCTCGGTTTTATGGCCCGTTGGCAAACTCAAAAGGGTTAACTGGAAGAGGATTAAAGCGATTTTATCAGCCAGACGATTGCGGCAACGATTGCTCCTGAAACGGCCAGGTAAGCCAGCCCTTTGCCGAAATGCCCGCGCAGGTGCATGCGGAAATCTTTATAGCCGGGGAATCCCTCCGTGCCGGGGATGACGACAAAGCTGGGGGTGATCAGGCAGAACATGAGCCCATCCAGGATAACCAGATCTACCAGCCAGAACGAGAAAAAGATCAGGAATGCATGCGCAAAAAGAATGATAACCCCGGGTAATGGTGCCGCCTGTTCGGCAAATCCCAACGTGGAATAGAGCGGAAAGGCAAATGCCCAGATAAACCAGGGGATGCCCAGCAGCATGGCTTTACGAGTTTCTTTTTTTGTTCGGGGCGGTACTGCAGCCAAAACATCCTCCGGATAATCTCCGGGGTTGAGGAACATGCGGTTGTCAATCGCCAGCATCAAAACCAGGTACGCCGAACCGACGATGGAATAGATCAATCCATCTACCAAGACCTTGTGCCAATCCAACATTTCGATCCTCCCTTAATACTATACCGAATTATTCGTGTGATTCAAAATCTTTGATCTTGTCATAAAATCCGATATACTTTTGTATAAGGAGGAGATGCTGATGACAATGACCATCCAGGAAGTGAGCGGCGCTGAGGCAGCCCCGACATTCTCATGGCTGCCCACCATTCCTCCAAATCTTATCTACTTACATCCGATGAAACAGAATGATATTGAAGATGATGAAGCTCTTCCTTCAGTTAGCTTCCCACTGGCAAGAAAGCTTTTTTCGGATTCGACCAAGTAGGTATTGTTAAATCAACCTTAACCAAAACAGGAGAATATATGAACATCCCCGCAGAATTTATCCTCCAACGCCAGGGAAAACTTTCCGCGGCACTGCAAGCTGCCGGACTGAACGCCCTGGCCCTCAACCCTGGCCCCAGCCTGACCTACCTGACCGGATTACATTTCCACCTGATGGAACGTCCTATCGTTGCCCTTTTTACCCGAGACACTCCCCCAAAATTAATTCTGCCGGAATTAGAGACGGCCAAATTATCCAATCTGCCCTACACGATCCACGCAACCACCTATGGGGAAGATCCGACCACCTGGCCGCAGCGTTTTTCAGAGGCGTTTGGATCATTGGGACCCGCCAAAGTCGGGGTCGAATACCTCTCGATGCGCCTGGTGGAATACAAGATGCTGCAATCCGCCCTGCCGGATGCCGACTATATGGATGCCACCCAGACCGTCGCAAAACTGCGTATGTATAAAGACCAGCAGGAAGCCGAAGATATGCAAAAAGCTGTGCAGATCGCCGAAGCGGCACTGGAGGCAACCCTGCCCATGGTAACGGTCGGGATGACCGAGAAAGAGGTCGCCGGAATGCTGGTGCAGAACTTGCTGAAATTCGGCAGTGCGGGCGAGATGCCCTTCCAGCCGATTGTCTCCACCGGGCCGAATGGCGCCAACCCGCATGCCGCTCCTTCTGAACGAAAGTTGGCGGTTGGGGATTTATTGGTGATCGATTTTGGGGCCAGCCACAACGATTATTTCTCCGATATCACCCGCACCTTCGCGGTAGCCGAATACTCTCCAGAGCAAGAAAAAGTCCACCAAACCGTCCTGGCCGCCAACCTGGCCGCCCAGGCAGTTGTCGCCCCAGGAACCCCCTGCGGAGAAGTGGATAAAGCTGCCCGGGAGGTAATTACCGCCGCGGGATACGGGGAATATTTCACTCACCGCACCGGGCACGGCCTGGGCCGGGAAAGCCATGAAGAACCCTATATGCGGGCAGGGAACCCAATGCCCCTGGAACCCGGTATGACTTTCACCATTGAACCTGGTATCTATCTCCCCGACCGTTTCGGCGTACGGATCGAAGATAATATCCTCGTCACCAGCAGCGGGATGAAAAGTTTTTCAACCTTCCCAAGGGAAATTCAAGTAATTGGAGGATAAAGTGGCACAGCAGCAGATACTCCCCACGGCGGAACCTTTTTTCTTTGCCGGAGGCCCAATCGGTTGTGTCCTGGTGCATGGATTCACCGGCACTCCCAAGGAGATGCGCCTGCTGGGCGAGTTCCTCAACCAGCAGGGGCATACCGTATTAGGAGTACGGCTGGCCGGGCATGCCACTAAAATGGAAGATATGGTGCGGATGCGCGCCCAGGATTGGCTGGCGTCTGTAGAAGATGGCTACCACCTGCTGCACACACAGTGTGACCATATTTTTCTGATCGGGCTTTCGATGGGCGGGCTTCTGTCTCTCATACAGGCAGCTCGACTACCGGTAGATGGCGTGGTGGCCATGTCCACCCCCTACCAGTTCCCGGTGGAATGGGCGCGCCGCATGCCCTGGTTGATCAAACTGGTCAGTCCATTTGTGTCGACCATGGAAAAGGGGCCAGAAAACTGGTTCAACCCAGAGATGGGGAAAGACCATGTCCATTATGCTAAAGACCCGGTACGCTCCGGGTACGAAGTCTTCCAACTAATCAAAACCATGCAGCAAAGCCTGCCGCAGATCAAGGTTCCGGCCTTGGTGATCCAATCCAAGGACGACCAGGCTGTTCCGCCCGAGCACGCTGAAACCATCTACAAAAGCCTGGGCAGCAGCCAAAAGGAACTGGTCTGGGTGGACCATAGCTGCCATGTGATCACACGCGATGGGGATACCTCCCGCGTTTTTGAACCCATTGCCCGGTTCATCCAATGGTCCACTAGTAAAAAGGAGGAAAGGTAATATGTTCGATTCGATCTTTGCACAGAGTATAGAGCTGTCTTATTGGCTGCAAAGCCTGGGAGACTGGCTGACTCCGGTGATGAAGTTCTTCTCATTCTTAGGGGAAGAACAGTTCTATCTATTGGTGATGCCGGTCATCCTGTGGGTGATTGATTATGGTCTCGGCTTCCGGGTGGGTGTCATGCTGCTGCTGACCAGCGGGATCAATGAATTGTTCAAGATAAGCTTCCAGATGCCGCGCCCCTTCTGGCTGGACCCAGACGTAGCCAAAGCCTCGTCATTACCTGGCGGTTTCGGCTTACCCTCAGGGCATTCGCAAACACCTTTATCCGTTTTTGGCCTGCTGGCAACCGCCATTAAACGCGGCTGGGTAACCTTGGTCTTCATCCTCCTTATCTTCCTGATCGGACTTTCCCGCATTTATTTGGGCGTTCATTTTTATATCGACGTACTCAGCGGATGGCTGCTGGGCGGATTGGTGCTGATCGGCTTTCTGGCATTCGAAGGCAGGGTCAAAAATTGGTTTGCCAGCAAATCCATTGCGGCAAAAATCCTGGTTGTATTCACCTACTCGATCATCATGATTCTGGCAGCAGCCGTGATCATCGCTGGAGCTGGGAACTACCAGGTACCCCATGACTGGCTGGTCAATGCCCATATTGCTTACCCTGAAGACCCTCTCGAACCCCTCAGCCTAAACGGATCCATCACCACCGCCGCAGCCATGTTTGGGCTGGCGGTAGGGTACTTCTGGGTAGTTGAAGCCGGAGGATACAATGCTAAATCTGGCAGGTGGTGGCAGCTATTGCTGCGTTTTGTGATCGGCTTGATCGGTGTGCTGATTTTGTACATGGGCTTGGGCCAAATCTTCCCTGGTGAGGAAGACCTGGTCAGCTATGTGCTGCGCTATGTTCGTTATGGCTTGATTGGATTCTGGATCTCAGGAATCGGCCCGCGTCTCTTCATCCGTATGAAGCTAGCGGCGGCAGTAGAGTCAGAGTAAGTCGTCCCCTGACAGGAAGGTCACCATTTGGATAAACAGAACTTAGTAGTGGCGTACAGCCGTACGCCACTACTTTTACTCCTTCTGAATATCTCCACCTTCGTACTAAAGTCCCAAATTTCCAAACTTACGCACCCGTCTCGAAAAATTCCTTCTTGACTTTATAGAACAAATTTTCTATAATAGTAATGGAGGTGTCCGATGAAAGGAAAGAACCCCAACTCAGGGGAAAAAGAACTCTACCGTTTTATCCACCAATACAACCAAAAGCATGGCTATACCCCCTCTTACCAGGAGATGGTGGACCATACCTCTTCCAAAACCAAGTCACACATTGCCCACCAGCTGAAGAATTTGGAACAAGCCGGCTGGATTGAAAAAACGCCTAACCTGCCCCGCGCCATTCGCCTTAACCGGTCGGTTTCATCGCAACACTCTCAGGGATTGATCCCCCTGCTGGGAGTGATCCAGGCTGGTGCACCCATCCCGCTGCCCAATTCCGATTTTGCCATGTTCCTGCCAGAGGATGCCGTCGATGTGGGTTCGATGATTCCCGTTCAAAAACGCCGGAAGGACCTGTTTGCCCTGCGAGTATTAGGGGACTCGATGGTCGATTCAAATGTCCAGGATGGGGATCTTGTTGTGATGGAAAAAGCCCTCGAAGCTAATAATGGAGAGATGGTTGCCGCCTGGATGATAGATGACAGCGAAACCACGCTCAAGCATTTCTATCGAGAAAAAACCCAGATCCGGCTTCAGCCTGCCAATCCCCAATATAAACCCATCTACTGTCAACCGAACGAAGTGCAAATTCAGGGGCGGGTGGTGATGGTGATACGCACCTGCTGAGAAAACATAAAACACCCTGAATCTTATATTTGATCCTAGTCTTGTTGAACTCACTTAGCGAAAAAATGTAGTGGGTAGAGGAAATACGCTAGAAGACCAGATAAGCTTTCTTGCATTCATACTTATGTCCTATTAACATCTTTGCGGGGTCCGGGACATAAATGTCCCGGCGGGGGGTGCAGAGGGCAGCGCTGTCCCCTGCAAAGAGAACCATCACAACGAGATTATCCTCACAGTCACCCTACGATTTCAGAACAGGATATCATTTGAATCCTTAGAACGAAGGCCAATCCGTTCAACAGGTCTTTCTACTTGTTTTCCCCCACAAAATCAAAGATCAAATTTAAGACATTTCATATGTTCAATACATCAATAATCTCACCGACTCAACCTCATCCGCAGGACTACCGTATGGGATTTGAGATGGAGCAGAACTGGGGAAATCGGTGCCAAACCCGGGCTGATCTTGCTCTGGTCCTTGTACGGAGATCACCTCGCCCCCATTGGTCCCTCCCTGACGGCTGGAATAAATCCCGCCAATGATATGCGAACTGCTCAGGTTGATGGAATCGAGTTGAATCACCTCCACGTTTCCTACACTGTCTTCAATCTCCGCCCGGACATTGATCATCTGCTCTGAGAGGTTGTAGGTCGGCCACAGATAAGCCCATCCATCCGAGGCATTAGTATCAGTATAAAGAGAATGCCAGCTGGCGTTGTAATATGCGGAATAGCTCACACGCACGATATCCCCCGCTGGTGAAGACGCTGCAACAATCAGGTTTGAGCGCGGGATCATCACCGTCCCGCCAGGGTACGGTGCCACAAAGCTGGCCGAGATCGGGTGAACAGACTGACGGTAGTTGGCCACTGCCGCAGCGGTATTGTTGAGCGTCAGGGTATTGTAGGCCGCATCGGGCTGACCAAGCGGGACTCCAGTTGGGTCTCCATTATAGGTCAGGTTGGGGTTCGACCAGCGGTTGATACGCGTGCAAAATGGGCAAGAAGAAGGGCGATAGGACATCACGGTATAAAACCCATCCGGATAAAACTCCTGGGGCTGCTGGTATCCGTAAGAATAGGCCATATCGTAGCAGCCACTGCTGGAATTAGCCCGGTCATGGCAGGCGCCCATATTATGACCCATCTCGTGCTGCACGGAATAGGCGCTATTCCCTGTGCAGTCGTAGTGCACCAGCGAATACCCAATTTCTGCCTGGTTAGAATGTCCTGCAAGCCAGCCCAATCCGCAGTATGCATTCGGTAGTGCCGTCACCATAAACACCAGGTCTGCACCATAAGTTTCACGAAACGCCCTGGCATCGGCCAGGTAATTGGCATTGGCGGGGTCACCACCATCACCATAATAGCCAAAGGTCAGACGGTAAAGGGCATAAAGCCAGGTAGTATACGCGTCCGTGACTCCGGGAACAATTTCCGTGTAATTCACCTCTTCCATTCCAACCAGGCGCACCTGCTGAACGACTCCGCTGGCGGCATATCCCTGATTGGTGGAAAGAATGCTGTTCTGGATCTTAGTCTCCATCGAAGCCGTTCCGCCTACAGCAGCCCGGGCAGCAGGGGTATACACGGCCAAAACATCGATCTGCCCTGCCGCGTCTGCCTGGGGTAACTGTGAATCTGCATTATGATCAGGAGCAAGCTGCATCAGTTCATTCGGAGCAAGAACTTCCGGATCAAGCAGTTCAGGGTACAGCCCCGAGTCGACTTCAACCAGTACATGACCCGATCCATCATAGCGGATTTCAAAATACCTGTCGCCCTCCTGCACATAAGCCTGCACAATCTCCCCGCGCAGTACCAAGACAAACTCACTCAATGCCTGGCCCTCAATCCTTCCGGCCATCCCAATCGATCCATTGGCCATCGGCTGGATCGACTCCACGATGGCTACGAAGACGGCGTCATCAAAAAAATTAAACACAAAAGAGGACCGGCGATCTTCTGCTGGATCCATCCCGACACGAGCCGTATCGAGCAGCACATTGGCGTTAATTTCAATTCGTCGCCAGCGAATCACCTCGGGACCCAATCTTAAGTCAGAATGGACCTCGGCTGTGGTTTGGCTGAACAAATCAGGCGGCGAAAGCTGAGGTTGCCTTTGGGCATTAACTGGGAATGCAAGACACAAAATAAAGATCACACCCGGCAGCAGGCGTCGAATCAAATTACGCATTTTGACAATACACGCTAATCCAAAATTATCACATCTTCAATCAATCTAGAACCAAAAGATTTGATCTCTGGCTAACAATATTATAAGCTAAAGCATAAGCCCCAGGCACTGACCTGGGGCTTACAATTTTATCAGGGTTGAAAGAAGCGATTAATCCTCTTCTTCCTTTTCTTTTTCACGGGCATCCACAATTTCTTGCTGCAGATGCGCCGGCACTCGGTCGTAATGATCTTCTTCCATAGAGAAGACGCCGCGCCCTCCAGTCATCGAACGCAGGTCGGTGGTATAACGCAGCATCTCTGCCAACGGTACATGCGCATTGACCACAGAGCGCCCTTTCTCACTATCCATCCCCTGGACACGCGCCCGGCGGGTATTCAGGTCGCCCAACACATCGCCCATATATTCCTCTGGCACCACAATGCGCACCATCATAATCGGCTCGAACAATACCGCTCCTGCCGCCCGAACCGCCTTTTTAAAGGCCTCGCGGCCAGCCACTTCAAACGCAACCGGGTTGGAATCTACAGGGTGTTCTTTACCGTCTGTCACCGCCACCTTGATATTGTGGACAGGGAAGCCAGCGATCACACCTGATTCCATCACTCCCTTTACACCTTTTTCAATTGCGGGCATAAAGTTCTGAGAGATTGCCCCACCGAAAACCTCATTGACAAATTCAAAATTCTTATCCGGCAGCGGCTCCACCCGCATAAACACTTCACCAAACTGTCCCGCACCACCAGATTGCTTTTTATGGCGATGTTGGGATTCCGCAGACTTGGTGATTGTTTCCCGGTAAGGCACTTTAGGAATCTCGATATTTAGCCCTGTCTGGAATTTGGATTCAGCTTTGCGAATGGCGACATCGATATGCTGGTCACCCATTCCCTGCAAAATGGTCTGCTTGGTTGCCGGCTCGTTGTGCCAGGAAAGCGTCATATCCTCTTCGCAGATTCGGGTAAGGGTTTGCCCCATTTTGCTTTAAGGTAGGTGATCTTTCCAACAAATGGGTCGGCGGTTGTTTTCCATACATAAGCCGCCAAAGGTCCTGTATCAATGGCGGGCAGTTCTTCCTCACCTGCCCCGCTTTTCATCGTCTCAGCCGGCACATCTTTAGGTGAAGGCATCAGCGAGATGATCAAATCAAACAGTTGGGTTAAACCAACTTTTGTGTCCACATCTGTGATGATAACCGGGGCAAATAAATTCTGCAGCACCACGCTGCGCAGTCCCGACTGAATCTCATCCGCGGTGAGTTCCCCGCCTTCCAGATATTTTTCCAAGAGAGCGTCATCACCTTCAGCCGCAGCTTCTACCAGCTCCATGCGGGCTTCTTCGGCATCATCGGCCATTTCTGCCGGGATCTCGACTGCCGCGCCGCCATTCGTCGGGTAAGCTTTCATGTCCAACAAGTTAACAATCCCTTTGAAATCCTCTTTTTCTCCCCAGGGAAGCTGAAGTTTGATCAGGCGGATATCCTCACTGAGCACTTCCATCGAGTTGTAAGCCCGGTCAAAATCAGCTGTGTCGCGCAGCATACGGTTGATCAGCACGAAGCGCGGGCGGTTAAATTGATTGGCGTAATTCCAGGCAGTTTCGGTGCCCACTTCAGCACCGGAAACCGCGTCCACCAATACCAGGGCACCCTCGCAAACACGTAGAGCTGAAATCACCTCACCCACAAAATCCGGATATCCGGGGGTATCGAGCAAATTGATTTTATGGTCTTTGTGTTCCAGGGGAATGACCGATGTAGACAGCGAGAGCTGACGGCGCTGCTCTTCTTCATCGAAGTCTGAAACTGTAGTTCCCTCATTCACACTGCCCAGCCGGTTGATGAGGTCTTTTTGCACCAACAGAGCCTCGACGAGTGTGGTTTTCCCCGCACCACTGTGTGATACCATCGCAATGTTGCGGAGTTTATCCGTCGTATATTCTTTCATTATGTGGGACCTTCCTTTGTTAAAAATTGCGTTAATCGCGAAAATAAGTACAAACCCAGAAAGATATTTTAATTGAAAGCCAGCCAACCGTCAAAGCATTGGGTTCGGCTGGCATACCGCAGAGTATTATAAGATTAAACAGGTCAAAGGAGAAGGGGAAGCAGCAGGATCTGCCTCCCTTACTGGCTTTCGTTAAAAGTTATCGGTACTTGATTTGCAGATTATCTTCCCAAGCTTGAATGACTACTCCATAGAATTTCGAAAAAATATATAATAGGATTGGGAAAACATCGCATACAACGAGAAATAGATTTGGATCTCATCACTGAAAGATTTCCCAAATGTTTGAGACAGTATGTACAGGTACATGATATGATACCTCACCAGAATCGACAAGAGTTAGCCGATGCAAATTTCGTTACCGCAACCAAGTATTAATGATGTCCAAGACCTCAATGAGAGTGACAATCCACGCCCTATTGGGCCATATACACAAGCAGATTTGCCAATTGATGAGGATGGGCGAATTTACCACCTTCAAGTCAAACCTGAACAAATCGCCAAAGACATACTCATCGTCGGAGATCCCGGGCGGGCTGAATTCATTGGCACTAATTTTTTGAACGATCTTGAATGTGAGCATGAGCACCGTGGGCTCGTTACAATAACCGGCACCTCCGAAATCACAGGGGAACAGGCAACGATCATTTCACCAGTAAGAACTACTGTAACTACCTCTGGAATGGGGACACCTTCTCTCGAGATTGTCGCGAATGAATTGATCGCATTAAACGAGATAGATTTCGAGACAAGAACACGAAAGCCTGATTTTCCAAGGCTTCATGTCATCAGAGTGGGCAGCTCGGGCGGACTTCAGGCATCGACAAAAATAGGCACACCTATCATTACCACCTATGCAATCGGTCTGGATAACACAGGTTCTTTTTATGAGACCCCTTATCCAGATGAAATCTGCGAGAGGCTTGAAGGAGAACTTGGTCAAGTTTTCAGGAACCATATGAGTCCAGAATCTCGATTTTATGGCAAAATCCACCCCTATGTCGCCCGCGCTGAACCAACCCTTGTCAACGCATTAGTAGAGGCTTCAAACAGCCTTGGCGTGGTGACCAAAACCGGTTTAACGCTCTCATGTCCTGGATTTTTTGCCCCTGAAGGTCGTGACACCTCCCGAATGCAGCCCAGCATCTTAGACCTGGACAAAATATTCTCTGAATTCGATCCAAAGTTGGACAACCAGCGTGTCGAGAACATGGAGATGGAGGGAAGTTTTTTGTGCCATTATCTTGGCGGCCTCGGGTATTGGGCAGGAGAAATCTGCATAACCATCGCTAATCGACGGGAGAACACCTTTGCCACCCACTATCAAGAAACAATGAAAAATTCGATAAAAGTAGCACTGCTGGCAATGGCTATCGTTAGAAATCGCTATCCTGATGCTCGGATAAGCTGATTTTGCCGAAGATTTAAGACCACAACTATTGATGATCATGATAGTGGTCTCGATACACCCCAACAAATTCACATGGGGCACTCGACCCCCCAGGTATTCATTTCAGATTGACCCTTTATTCGCCTAGGCGATTGGTCATTCCCGCATTCCACCATGACTCCCCGACAATCAAAGCATCTGGTAGAATCCTGCCATGCTCCATTGGATTCATAAACTCAGCCGCAGGTTGTTCTTCCGCATGATGTATCTCCAAAAACCGCCCTGGGACAGCGGAATCTCCCCGCCGGAACTGATCGCTTTCCTCGAGACTCACGATGCAGGCCGGGCGCTGGATCTCGGCTGCGGCACGGGTACAAACGTCCTCACCCTCCGCCAGCACGGCTGGGAAGTCACCGGGATTGATTTTATTCCCCAAGCCATCCGCCAGGCCCGGCGTAAAGCCCGCAAGGCCAACCTGGATGTAACCCTGGTCAGCGGGGATGTCAGCAACCCTGGGCTGTATCACGGGGAGTACGATTTGATCCTGGACATGGGCTGCTATCACGCCCTCAATCCAAACCAGAGAAAAAAATACCGTCAAAATATCGCCGACCACCTTTCCCCCAGCGGGACGTACATGCTGTATGGGTTCACCTCTGAAGATCAGAGCCGGATTTCTTCCCAAGATGTGGATGCCTTCCAGCAGCAGCTGAGACTAGAGAATAGAGTTGACAGTTTCGACCGGGGTGGCCCAACCTCAGCCTGGTTCTGGTTTAAAGCAAAGGAATAAAATCATTATGAATTTCCTCTTTTTATTTATGGATGGGATCGGTCTTGGACCGGACACCCCGGAAACCAACCCCCTAGCCGCTGCCGATTTGCCCCACCTGACATCTCTGCTGGGGGGGCGTAAGCTGGTCTCAGGAATAGCACCTCTGCAAACCGAGCGCGCCACCTTGCTGGCTTTAGATCCGAACATGAAAGTTTCCGGACTGCCCCAATCGGCTACCGGACAGGCCAGTCTGCTGACTGGCAAGAACGTCCCGGAAATTGTCGGGATGCACTACGGACCCAAGCCTAATCC
>JARROY010000043.1:0-9780 GCA_037383445.1 Anaerolineales bacterium
CTCGCAAATTTGGCGTGGGATTGCATCCGCCATGAAGGACCAAAAACACCTCTCTGGAGAATATCTGGCCAAAGCTTTTGCCGATGCCAGGGATACCGCTTACAAAGGTGTCGTCCGGCCGGTAGAAGGTACGATCCTGACAGTAATTAAAGATGTCGCAAATGATACAAATAAAGCTCTCTCCAAGACCAACAATCCCATTGACATTTTGGAAATTGCTGTATCAGCCGCGGCAAAGTCGGTAGAAAACACCCCGGAACTTCTGCCTGTTTTGAAGGAAGCTGGTGTGGTCGATTCTGGCGGAAAAGGCTTATTCTTTTTGCTGGAAGGTATGCTGCGTTGGATCGATGGGGAGGCACTGGATACTCCGCTTGCAGAAGTTCAACCATTAGATGCCCTCAAACTAGACAATACTCTCGAGGCAATTGAAGAAGGCCAGGATTTCGAAGTAGTGGTTGACTTCCACCCCAATGGTGCTCTTAACTTGAATGATTTTTACTCCAGACTCGAAGCTATGGGGACGTCAATTCAGGTGGGTGAAGGGGAAGGAATGTACCGCATGCACATTCATGTCCCCACCGAGAACCGCTACCTACCGATTGACTACTGTATGGACATCGGGACTGTGACCAATGTGGCGATTGAAAACCTGATCGCCCAGATGGAAGCCATCGAACAAAATGCTGCCTCCAAATTGGAACTGACTCCGATTGAACCCGGTCAAATAGCCACAGTGGCGGTCGCCCCTGGTTTGGGAATTGCGAAGGTATTTGCCAGCCTTGGTGTAGCTGCAATCATTGAAGGCGGGCAGACCATGAACCCCAGCACCCAGCAAATTATGGCAGCCTTTGAAAACCTGCCTACCAACAACGTCATCATTCTTCCGAACAATAAGAACATCATCCTTGCTGCGGAAGCCGCCGCAGAACTGACCGTAAAGGAAGTCATGGTCGTCAAAAGCCGGACTGTCCCACAAGGTTTATCGGCCATGATGCGATTGGCTCCAGAAGGCGACCTGTATCAGGTCGCATCAGAGATGGAAAAAGCGCTGGGAGATGTGCAAACTGGGGAAGTCACCACCGCCACCAGAAATGTTGAAATCGATGGGGTCAGCTGCGATGAGGGGCAGATCATCGGTTTAAAGGACGGAAAACTGGTCGTTTCCACTTCCTCGCTAGAAGAGACCAGTCTATCTTTGTTAGAAAAATTTGATATGGAGAGCACTGAATTAATCACCATCTTCTATGGAAATAACATCAAAAAAGACAACGTTGATCTGATCGCGCAAAAGATTCAAGAAGCCTATCCGGACCACGAGATAGAAATTCAAGAAGGCGGTCAGCCTCATTACCAGTTCATCTTTTCAATCGAATAACATCCCATGGCCAACACCTGCATCCTAACTGACAGCACCGCTCAATTTCCCATCCCTGCCTTTCCGGGCAGAAGTTTGGTGAATATTATCCCAATGGAAATTGAAAACCACAGCAGCGCCCCAGCCGAGGCTTTGCGCGCTCACCATTTTCCCAAGAGCCTGACAGCAGACTTTACCACCTCGGTGCATGCGCCTTCTGTACGCACCTTTGAGAAGAACTTCCTTTCACTTGCTCAATCCTATTCTGGCATTGTTGCCATTCTGCATGCCCGTACCCTGAGCAATACCTATCGGAATGCAAAGATTGCCGCTAAAAATTTAGAAGGTAAAGTAGAGATTGAGGTGATTGATGCACAGACGATTGCCACTGGTTTAGGCTTGGCTGTGCAGAGTGCCTCTGAGGCAGCTGAGAATGGAAAATCGGTAGTCGAGATCAGCGAACTGATTCGCAGCCTCCTGCCCAGAATCTATTCGGTCCTCTGTATCTCCGGACTCAGCTACCTCCACCGCAGTGGATACCTGGGAAAAGCCCAGGCAATCGTTGGAGAGCATCTCAAAATGCTGCCGATCTATGTCTTGGAAGAAGGCGACCTGGTGCCCACCCAAAAAGCGCGCAATTACCGTCATCTCATTGATCTGCTGCAGGAATTCATCACAGAATTTGAAGTCCTGGATCATATCGGCCTCATCCAGGGCGTCCCTCCTTTTGAAAACGAGACCCGCACGTTGCGCGAGCGGCTGGCACCCGAATTTGAAGAACTCTCGATCAGCGAGCATATCATCAGTCCAGAACTGTCCCTCATGATCGGTCCCCACAGCCTGGGTATGTTCATCCTTCAGAGCGAGTAACGGTTCATGAAGATTGGGATTGTCACGGACAGCACCTCCGATATCTCAGAACAAGAAGCCGCGGCAAACCAGATCACGGTAATCCCGGCTGTATTGGTGATTGACGGAAAACAATACATCGATGGCAAAGGTCTCAGTCGAGAAGAATACTACAACCAGCTCCCCGAATTT
Organism: Anaerolineales bacterium; assembly: GCA_037383445.1. Lineage (GTDB taxonomy): Bacteria > Chloroflexota > Anaerolineae > Anaerolineales > UBA11579 > UBA11579. The sequence goes on from JARROY010000043.1 coordinate 2,396, forward strand.
TCCCCACCTCCCACAACGGCCTCTCCCTCCTCCGGGACATTTACAAGCACCTACCAAAAATTATTCTCCAACGGAGTGGAAAAAATCTTCTCGATCCACGTTTCGGAAAAGCTCAGCGGGATTGTAAATGCCGCGGAGATCGCAGCTCAAAATTTTGGCGACCGGGTTCAAGTTATTGACAGCGGACAGCTGAGCTTGGGATTGGGATTCCAGGTGTTGGGTGCCGCTAAGGCAGCCCTGAACGGCAGCCTAGAACAAATTCACGAGACCCTGAACGATATCCGCCGCCGCCTCCGTGTCGTGGCGATGATGGATACCCTCGAACAGCTCAAACGCAGCGGCCGGGTGAACTGGCTGCGCTCCAGTTTGGGTACACTCTTACGCGTAAAGCTTTTTCTTGAAGTCAAAGAAAGTGAAGTCCTCCGCCTCGGAGAAACCAGGACTCGCTCCAAAGGCATCCAACGCCTCTCAGACATGATCGAATCAGCCGCCCCCTACGAACAGTTGGCGATCGTCCACACCAATGCCTACGAGGAGGCATCCACACTGGCGGAAAAGTTTTCTCCATTGGTGAGCCATCCGCCTCTGATACGCAATGTCACCACGGTCATCGGCACCCACGTGGGAGTCAACGCCATCGGGTTCATTTCTATCCAGGCAGATAAACACCAACCATAAAAATCGACCGAACCGCCATACCGCCCAATCCCAGGCTAGTCCATCCTCTCGGAATAAAGCCATCCAAAGATTGTTAAGATATAATTTAATCATTAAGGTTCATGTATCCATATGGATAAAATTGGATGCTGCATTACCATACCAGGGAGTGAAATCCTCCTTAATGTCTTGGAATAGGACAGCTGAATCACCGGCAGTTATCCGGTGGCAATCATTTGGGAGCGGACGATGCCAGAAATCAATCCATATTTTTCAGACCTTGTACGCCAAGATTCCCTAACCAACAGCGGAAATCATGTCAGTTTCTTCGATTGGCTGGTGGAGTCAGGCAAACAAGAAAAATTTACTCCTTTTACCTTACTCTCCACCGAAATTCGCGGTTTGCGTACACTCAATCAAAAATCAGGGCGTGAAGCTGGCGACACAGCCTTGCGTTGGGCAGCCAACCTCCTAAATAAACACACCGGGCAGCCCAGCTACCGCATGGGAAATGAGTTCATCACCATTCTTCCCGGAGGGAGCAGTCAAGCCCACGCCGCCAAAGCCAAAGAAATTTACAACACCCTTAATAACCAGGCCGCGTCGGTCGAACTGCAAACCCCGGCTGCCAATCTCACCGGAATTTTCTTCCCCGAACCTGGCCAGGTCACCCCTGAAAACATCCTCTCTGCCTATTATGGAGCTCTATATTTCCTCAAGCAGAAACCCGGTACTTCCTTCAAAATGTTTGATTCAAGTCAGATGAGTGCTCCCAGCGGGTTCATCTCGTTTATTGTCACACATACCGTATCCCGGTTTTCCTCCATCGGGACGATGATGGATCAGGCCAAGCTGCTGGCCTTCAGCGATCCCATCTCAGAACTGCCGAATGCGCGGGCTGGGTATCTTATGCTGGAAGAAACCATTAATGCAGCCCAGCAGGACCGATCGCATTTCTCAATCCTGATTGTGGATGGCGACACGCTTAAAAAATACAACCAATTCAGCTATTCCGGCGGGGATGAAATGATCCATCGGCTCGGCACCGTCCTGAGGAATGAAATCCGTCCATCAGACTACATTTGCCGGTGGAAATATGGGGACCAATTCCTGATTATTTTACACGGAAGCCTGCCTCAAGCCGCAGCACAGGCCGGCGAACGCATGCGGGTTGCCGTGGAAAACAAATCTAAAGATTGGATGATTCACTCCACGATCTCTATTGGGGTAGCCGGATGCCCCCAACACAGCAAGAATGTGGATCGCTTGATAGAAGTTGCAGAAAATGCCCTGAAAAGAGCCAAGGAAATGGGCAAGAATAGGGTCGCAATTTTTTCCTAGCACTGCAAACACACTGGTTCAAAACTTTAGACAAGCGGAACCTTGCAGGGCAGGTTTGCGTCGCTCAAACGCAAAATACTGGGGTCAGGCGGGTACCTGCTGTTGATTTTCTTGAACCGCTGTTACAATATACAAACCTATGAAACCATCGATCGAAAAATTACAAAAATTCTTTAGTTTAGAAGCCGATCGCGGCTATGACAATAAAGCCGTGATGGGTGGCCTTGAAAATATGTTGGATGCCTGGGAAGGAGAAGCTCGCCTGGATGAACTGCCAGAAGAGCTGATCCAGGCTGTTCGGACACGCTTGCGGGACTACAACCGTTTGAGCCCCGATTCCCGACGCGATTCGCTCAAAGGTCTGTGGAACCGAATCCGGCGTGATATCGGGAAAGATATCACCCCAGAATCTGAAAAAGAACCCGCACCCGAAACAACTCCCATCCCAGAAGCATCTCCCGCCGCAGATGAAGAGCAAGAGGCTCCTCCACAGGCAGTTTCACAACCAACCGCACAATCGGTGCCAGAAGAAACACACAAGCCGCAGCCTCCTCCCGCACCAAAGCCAAAAGCGGAACCCCGGTCCAAACCGGATGGACCGCCTGCCGCATTGGAAGCACCGGTCACGGTTTTGGACGGGATCGGACCCAAGAATGCCGAAAGACTCAACCGGCTCGGTATCACCTCGCTTGGCAGCATGCTCTATCACTTCCCGCGCCGCTACGACGATTACTCCCAGCTCAAAACCATCAACCGGCTCAAGTACGGCGATGAACTCACTGTGATTGGGACGGTCCAATCTTCCTCACTGCGCAAGCTGCACGGCGGAAAATCACAAATGGTCGAGGTGATCATCAGCGACGGCACCGGCGCACTGCGAGTGACCTGGTTCAACCAACCCTGGATCACCAAAACACTCCGCAAAGGCAGCCAGGTGGTCCTGGCAGGTAAAGTGGATCAATACCTCGGCCGGCTGGTGATGACCAATCCGGAATGGGAATTGATCGACGAAAAGAACCTGCACACCAACCGCATCCTGCCGGTTTACCCACTGACAGCAAAAATATCCCAGCGCTGGCTGCGCACTCAGATGGACAAAGTGGTCAACTACTGGGCTCCCCGCGTACAAGACCCATTGCCGCAAAGTGTCCAGGAAGACGCCGACCTGCTCGGTCTGCCGGATGCTTTACTCCAGGTCCATTTCCCCGACTCTTGGGAAGACCTTCGAGCCGCTCAGCACCGGCTGGCATTTGATGAAATCTTTTACCTGCAGATCGGTGTGTTCCAGCAAAAACGCCATTGGGCAGAGAGAACAGCCGCACCCTTTACTGTAGAGCAGCCCTGGTTGGATTCCCAATTGGAAAAGCTGCCTTACCGGCTGACCAACGCCCAGCAGCAGGCCTTGGTAGATATCTACCAGGATTTAGCCAGCGAGCGCCCGATGAACCGTCTGATCCAGGGGGATGTTGGGTCTGGTAAAACTGTCGTGGCCGCCTATGCTGCCGCTGCCGTCCTTTTGCATGGGGCGCAGGTTGCGATCATGGCGCCAACCAGTATCCTGGCTGAACAGCATTACAATTCCTTCAGCGAGCTTTTAGCAGGCGAGGAAGGGCTGCTGACATCCGACCAAATTCGGCTGATGATCGGGGCGACCCCGACTGCTGAAAAAGAAGACATCCGCACGGGTTTGGAAAATGGCCAGATCCGGCTGGTGGTCGGCACCCATGCCCTGCTGGAAGACCCGGTCAACTTCCAAAACTTGCAGCTTGCCGTCATTGATGAGCAGCACCGCTTTGGTGTCAAGCAGCGAGCCGTACTGCGAGCCAAGGGGCAGAACCCACACCTGCTGGTGATGACCGCCACACCCATCCCGCGCTCTCTGGCATTAACCGTATATGGAGACCTGGACCTGACGGTGATCGATGAACTGCCGCCGGGACGCCAACCCGTGGACACCTATATACTCTACCCGCGGGAGCGAGAGCGGATTTACAACCTCATCCGGCGGGAAGTAGGAGAAGGTCGGCAGGCGTTTATCATCTACCCGCTGGTGGAAGAAAGTGACAATTCAGATACCAAAGCTGCCGTTGAAGAACATGCTCATTTGCAGAAAGAAGTCTTCCGAAAAATGAAAGTAGGCCTGCTGCACGGCCGCATGAAAGCGGACGAGAAAGATGAAGTGATGACCAAGTTCCGCGACCGGGAATACGATGTGCTGGTCTCTACTACTGTGGTAGAGGTCGGGGTAGATGTGCCGAATGCCAATGTAATGGTGATAGAAGGCGCCAACCGGTTTGGTTTGGCACAGCTTCACCAACTGCGCGGCCGGGTCGGACGCGGGGGCGGTAAATCCTTCTGCATCCTAATTCCAGAAATGGAGAATGGCATCGACAACGAGAGGCTGGCTGTCATGGCGGAAACCAACGACGGTTTTGTCCTGGCAGAAAAAGATCTTGAGCAACGCGGTCCCGGCCAGTTCCTCGGCACCCGTCAGGCCGGTTTCTCAGAACTGCAGATGGCATCCCTCACCGATGTCCGGCTGATCGAAAAAGCTCGCAAGCAAGCTTCTGCCCTCCTTGAAAGAGATCCCGAATTACAAGCGCCTGAAAATCAGGCTCTGGCTCAAACCTTATCCCAACGCTGGTCCACTGGAGAAGGAGATATAAGCTGATGATCCGTGCACTCTATCCGGGTACTTTCGACCCGATCCACAATGGGCACATTGATATTGCCACCCGGGCAACAAAACTGTTTGATGAAGTTATCGTCGCGGTTTACGAACGCCCGCTTAAATCACTGCTCTTCGCGCCAGAAGAACGAATGGCCTTGGTAAAAACAGCCTTCAAAGATATCCCCAAAATAAAGGTGCTGGGCTATTCCGGGTTGACGGTAGATTTTGCCAGGGAAATTAATGCCCAGGTGATTGTGCGCGGTCTGCGCGTGTTCTCGGATTTTGAATTCGAGTTCCGGTTGGCACTCGCCAATACCGAACTGGCACCGGGGATCGAGACCATGGCCTTGATCACCAGCAAGGAACATACCTTTCTATCTTCCACAACCGTTAGGGAGATCGCTTCGCTGGGTGGCAATGTCAGCACCATGGTGCCGGGGCATGTTAACGCCGCTCTGATTGAAAAATTTAAAGACCAGGAAAATGGTACGGATTTCGCCACCAACGCCCTGCGGGATTGAAAAAATTCAACCGCCCTCCTCTGTTGACGAAAATACCTTTTGCATGTAGGCTTAATTCTTGCAACACATTGATTGAGCATTAGTTTGTCTCATCAATTTCGAAATCATAAATAATACTTCCGAGAGGATGCTTATGGATATTTTGCATCTAGTAGACCGATTAGAAGAACTCTTTAACGAGAGCCGTCCTATCCCGTTCACCAACAATGTGATCGTGGACGAAGACCGCATGCTGGATATTATCGACCAAATGCGTGTGGCCATCCCCGACCAAGTCAAGCAAGCAGAAAAGATGCTCGCTGAAAGAGACCGCACGCTAGCCCAGGCGCAGGAAGAAGCCAGCCGCACCGTCCAATTGGCCCGTGATAAAAGCGAAGGATTGGTCGAGCGGGATTCGATTGTTGAAGCAGCCCAAACCCGTGCCGAACAGATCATCGAACAAGCTCAGCTTGATGGTGAAGCCACCCGCGCCGAGGCTGACCAATATGTTCTTGAGACGCTCACCAATTTGGAAATCGAGATGGAACGGATTATCAACCAGGTTCGCAACGGCATCCGCACCATTCAACACACACAAAGCCAACTCTCCGAAATGGAAGACTCATACCCAGCTGAATAATCCCAATTAAGTTGGATTTGATACTAAAACTGCCGAAATGTAGTCCGGCAGTTTTTCATTTAAGTTCACATTACGAATTGCTATTAAAAAACTGCACCACTTTGCCAAAAACCACCTTGAGAACATTCTTGACCTACCGCATAATTAATTGGGCATCTTCAAGGATTTCATTTTCGCACACTGGACATACTCTGCTCTCGTTCACGTTTTCCTCCTGAATGCAGGCATAGCAAAAAATGACAGCCAAACTATCATTTAAATAACAAGTGGTGGTTATCTCTATGTCTCTAAATATAGCAAAACCACTGAAATTATGAATGGAAATGATCCGCCTAGAATAAAACCCAATCCGATAAAATTCAAAGAATCTTTATTTTTATGTTTCTCAAATATTCCTGTCAAAATGACAATGGGGGCATAAGAACATGGCATCGTCAGGAATGTCGTTCTTACATGCGGGACAAATTCTACTCTTGCTCATCAATCATTTCCTCACTACCAGAATAGCAGAAATTGACTGCCCACAAGTGCCAACCGGTTAAAGCTTAGTTATTCCCTAATACAATATTTGAGAAATTAAATTCGCGTGTTTTATTTGTATAATAACTATATGGGAACGTTGTATCGTGGGTTGATCATCATCATTTTTATTGGCATCATCGGGTGGTATCTCTGGTTTCGTGATTGGGAGCAGGAAGACATTCAAGATATTTACAAAGATGTGGTCGGTTCAAAGCCGGGATACCAAATAGAGAAAGATGAGCGTGAATTCAAGGAATGGTGGGATAGCCTTTCTGATGAAGAGAAAGCTGAGGTTGTCAAGACGATCCATAATCCATTAGGGGATGAAGACGAACATCTGATGTAAGGCGTTCATCGGCTGGTTTTTGGAGTAGTAGAGATAATATTTTGGCGGGTTATGCTATCTCAAATTGGAATTGACCAGAAAGATGAGAAAATATTGGAGAAAAGGGAGTAAAAAAGTAATTCGCCAGCCGCTTTTGTGAAATGATTTTTTCTTTTCAATCTAACGCTTCCTTTAAAATATTCCAAAATAGGTCAAAAATAAAATCAAGTACAATCTGAAACAAAAATTCAGGGGCTCCCAATTTTCTAACAGGTTTTTTAACCTTTATTTCAGGTTTATATATTTCTCCCGTGAAGGATTGTTTTGCTCGTTCAATCATTCTTTCATCCTCTAACCATATTAGCTCAAACTGGCAGTGGGGACATAAGAATCTGGCATCTTCAGGGATATCATAATCACACACAGGACATATTCTGCTCTCACTCATTATGCACTTCCTCACATTTAGCATAGCAAAGAGAGCCTGCCAAAACAATATTCATAACTGCCAAAATGTGCCAATTTGGTAAAACCTTTACACTTCAAAAACTTGATATTGAGGAAGTGAAAAGGTTCTTTTGGGTGACAATATTAGATAATTGAGTTGTCCACTGCACTCCCAATCTATGTGCTTTGGCAATGTCTTATGATGATATTTTGCTAAAAATTTCTGGACTAATCAACCGAGGATTACATTCGGATAAAATTTTTACTATTGTATTGTGTTCC
>JARROY010000044.1:0-15438 GCA_037383445.1 Anaerolineales bacterium
ATTCATTCTATGGGCTTTCCTATACCTCACCCTTCCCATTGTCATTCCAATCATCTGGGTAATTAATCGGCTGGTCAACCAAAGAGAGCACGAATTAGTAGAGAGGTTGCCTCAAACATTTAGGTGGGCCTATGGCATTCTTGGCTCAGTGCTAACGTTTGTCAGTTTATTGTTTCTCATATCTCCAGAATTTATGATCCCAACATGGCCGTGGCCATTATCCCCCCTTACCTCCCGTGTTCTCTCAGCTATGTTTGCTTTACCGGGCTTGGTGGGAATAAGCGCAGCAATCGACGGGCGTTGGAGTTCGGTTAAGATCATTTTCCAATCACAAGCCCTTTCGATTGTACTGATTCTCCTTGCAATGATGAGAGCTCAGGATGAAATTTTTTGGTCAAAATGGGGAAGTTGGTTTTTTGTGTCGGGATTACTACTGGTACTTGCTCTTATCGGGTGGGGATTTCTTCTATCAAGAAATCCTCGAGTGGAAGCCCCACAAAGCTGATTCGAAGTGGGAAGGGTCCATTTTTTAGAAAAGAATCGATCCAGCGATTAACCGCGGGGAAAAAATTAGGGCTGAGATAACCACCAGAATACCCGAAAAATACACCGCTCTCACTCGTCCAGCGGGGTATATAATTCTTGCTTGTTTTGCTGTATACTAAGTGATAAGACACATGCTTCTGTTCAAAATGGGGTCACACTATCGCACCAATCTGTTTGCGAAAATAAAACAATCCTCCCTCCTACCAACGTGTTTGACTGGAAAATTGAAATTAAAACAGGTGAATTTTTAGGAGGTAAAAATGAACCGTGTTTCTTTTCAAACCCTGCTCTTTGCGGTCCTTTCCCTAATCTTCATCATCTTGATCACCTTCCTCAGTTCCGATTTCCCCACCTACCCGCTGATCAGCTACCAGGACGCCTTAGACCTGTTCACCCCCATGGTGCTGCTCTCGATCTATTGGCTGCTCTTCAAAAACTCTTCAAAAAGCAATACCACGCGGCGGCAGGAGATTACCTTCATGATCTTTGCCGCTTTCTGGGTAGAGGGACAGGGAATGCACCTGTCCGCAAACTCGATCAACAACCTGATCGGGAAACTTGCGGAAAATCAGGTGATCGATATCACAAAGACCGACATCTACCATCTGACGTATTTCTTCGACGAGCATCTGGGTCATATTATGTGGCATATCGGTATCCTGGGGTTGGCAGCCCTGCTGATCTACCGCGAATGGCGCCTGCCTTCGGGTGAAGCTACCCTTTGGTGGCCGGTCACCGTGGCAGGGATCATTTACGGGTTCAGCTATTTTGCCATCTTCCTCGAGGGGCAGACCACAATCATCGGGTACCCGTTCGCCACACTTCGGGTCGCATGGACTCTGATCTCGCAGCGCAGAAATTTGGCTCAGCGGCCGGTGCTGGCATTCTTCTTCATCACGGGCTTGGTGGCATTTCTGTTCTTCACCGGATGGGGGCTGTACTGGGGCGGGTTCCCCCAACCCAGCGATGTTGGAATTCCCTAGCCTTCACCGCAGAGAAGATTATTCCTTGCCGTAATCCGCCGTGGACCAACGTTCGAGCGCCATCCGCACCAGAAGTTCCTGATCGTCGATGGTTTCCTGAACGTACTGTTCACCTTCCTCTTCACCCAGGTAGCGCACGGCGATCGGTTTCAGGTCGCGGTAATGGTCGGCGTCCTCTATCGATAGGATTGGCCCCTCGACGCTGACGTATTGGTAAGGAGGGGCTTCATTTTGCACGCACAGTGTGCAGCGTCCAGCTTCTTCAAGCAGTCTGGTTTTCTGGGAATCCTTGTTTGTCAGAAACTTTACCTCTTCTCCGGGTTGGTACGAATACCAGATAGGGACAACCACCGGCCCGCGCCCAGGGGCTGCGATCCCAATCACCCCCACGTGCAGGTCGGCCAAAAACGCTTCCCGCTCCTCCCGGGTCATCTTATACGACATGACTACCTCCTCAGACTGGCAAAACGGTTCAGGGATAAGTATAAACCAATCCGATGCTACACATTTGTTTTTTGCAAAACTGGAATGGACGCTAACCTTTAGGAGATGCAATTGGCGGCCTGATAGCCGTGATTTCAGGGAGGAGTAATGTCCAGTTTGTTCTCTTCCCCTAGGTCCTCGGCGATGTTGGTGAGTGCATGCGGTTCTTTGATCAGAATAGATTTGCTGTGGCCTTCCAACATACCCAGAGTTTCCCATTTACTCAATATCCGGCTGACGGTGTATAGTGTCGTCCCAGACATTTCGGCAATATCCTGCCGGGTGATCTTGAAACCCAGAGCGATTCCCCGCTTGGTTTGTTTGCCGCTGTGTTTAGCCAGCCGGAGGATCGAATGGGCTATGCGCCGCTCCACGCGTTGGGTGGAAAGCTCCCGAATGCGGTCTTGAAAAGCAAGGATGAAATTTGACAGGATGCGGATCGAATTCAGTGCGATCTGCGGGTAGCTGATGATCCACTTTTTTGCTTTATCTTTGCTCCAGGCAAGGCACTCGCAATTTTCCACAGCCTGGGCGGTCACGGGATAATTAATTTCGCGCAGCACTGCAATGATCCCAAATGCTTCTCCGGGGCCAAGGTAATGCAGGGTGACCTGATCCCCTTCCGGGGTTAGCTGAGAAAGTTTGATGCGTCCCTCGATCAGCACGTAGAAAACATTGGCCGGGTCTCCCTGGATAAATAGAATCTCATCCTGCTGGAAGGTGACGGTGTGGGAATCCTCCAGGATTCTATCGAACTGGTTTGATTCGACATGATCAAACATATCCAGCGATTTCAGGTACTTAATCAGTTTTTCTTTATCCATGGTTTTTTTGAAGTTTGCGCTAGCGCAAAGATTTTTACTTCCAAATCAATTATAGTCCAACCAATGGAGACTCACTTAATTAATAAGCTGACGGTTCACCAGATGCTCAACCGTTATCCCGAATCGATTAAGATTTTTATTCGGTACAGTCCAGAGTGTATTGGCTGTGCCTTTGAGCGATTCTGCACCATGGAGGACGTCACCAAAGCTTACGACCTTCCACCAACAGAGTGGGGCGACGCCATCAGTGAAGTCATCAATCAGACAAATAAAAGGAGAAGTACATGAAACCTAGATTATTGGCGTTAATCAGCATCGGCTTGTTGATTCTGTTATATGCTTGTTCAGGCATCCATGGAGAAATCAGCACAGAGGAATATATTCTCACTTCCGGCTTTGATGACGGCAACCTGGCCTTCTTGGGGGTCAGCGGGGGGATTAACGGTGTTTTCAATCCAACCCTCAGCGGCGAACCAGGCGAGACGATCACCGTCACCTTCATCAACGGTGGGTATGCTGAACATATTTTTGCGGTTCCTAAGTTAAACGTCGAAACAGAGCCAGTAAGCGAAAAAGGCGACTCAGTATCGGTGACATTCACCCTGCCGGACGAACCAGTTGTCCTCGATTATTATGATGTCTCTCACAACCATGCTGCGTTGGGCATGAAGGGAACCATATCTGTCGGTTCAGCCAAAGCATCGACCGCGGGCGATACTTCTGATCAAGGAGAACCCAGCGGCACGTCTGCCCAGGTCAGCACCGGCCCAGCAGCCATTATTCAAAAAAATGGATGCGGTGCATGCCATACCATTCCTGGAGTACCCAATGCGATTGGCACGATTGGCCCCGACCTCTCGAATATTGGAGAACTGATTGTAGAGCGAATGCAAAGCGGAGAATATGATGGCACCGCCGAGGATATGAAAGCTTACCTGCGCGAATCGATCTTGTCCCCAGACACATTCATCGCTCCCGACTGTAATGGGGCACCGTGTTTGGCTGGACAAATGCCACAAAATTTTGCAGACCTCTTAACTGAAGATCAAGTCAACACTGTCGTCGATTTCCTGGCATCGCTGCCTGAAGGCGCAGCAAACATGGATGCCTCTGCCGATGCAGGAGAAGCGGTTTTACCAGACCCGCCTGTTATGAGCGAGGAGGATTTTGAATGGGCCAAACAGACCTTCTTTGAACGCTGCGCCGGGTGTCATGGCACTTTACGCAAAGGCGCCACCGGGCCAGCGCTGACGCCGGATAAGACCTTGGTCCAGGGAACCCTGGCACTCTCCTCGATCATCTTCAACGGCACCCCAAGAGGGATGCCGGATTGGGGTAAACAGGGCTTCTTTACCGAGGAACAAACCGAGATCATGGCGAAATTCATCCAGAATGATCCCCCCGACCCGCCTGAAATGTCGCTGGAGCAGATGCTGGCTTCCTGGAAAGTCTTTACCCCGCCGGAACAACGGCCAGATGCACCGCAAACCAGCCGAAACTGGGAAAACTATTTTGTCGTCACCCTGCGTGATGCTGGGCAGGTGGCCGTGATCGATGGGGACAGCTATGAAGTCGTCAACACCATCGATACCGGATATGCTGTCCATATCTCGCGCATGTCTGCTACCGGACGATATGTGTACACCATCGGCCGGGATGGAAAATTAGCCCTGATTGATTTATGGATGGAAACACCGGAAAAGGTAGCCGAGGTGCAGCTGTGCTACGATGCCCGTTCCGTCGAGGTAAGCAAATATTCTGGTGAACAGGGCGACTTCACCGACACGTACGCGATTGTCGGCTGCTACTGGCCGCCGCACTTTGTCATCCTGGATGGCCAAACGCTCGAACCGTTCAAAATTGTCAGCACCCGCAGCTATACCTATGATACAGAAGAATACCACCCAGAGCCGCGGGTCGCGTCAATCCTTGCCTCGCACTTCAAACCAGAATGGATCGTCAATGTGAAAGAAACCGGCCAGGTGTGGTTGGTGAATTATTCCGACCCGAACAACCCCCAGATCAAAATGATCGAGGCTGAACTTTTCCTGCACGACGGCGGCTGGGATTCCACCAAACGCTACTTCATGGTGGCGGCGAACCAGTCTAACAAGATCGCTGTGATTGATGCACTCGAAGGCAAGTTGACAGCTTTGGTCGACACACCGGCTCTGCCGCATCCCGGTCGCGGGGCGAACTGGATCGATCCGGAGTTCGGGCCGGTCTGGAGTACCTCGCACCTGGGAGATGCTTTCCTGACCTCGATAGGGACTGATCCGGAGAATCATCCCGAAAATGCCTGGAAAGTTGTCCGCACCACCGCCTTACCGGGGGCCGGGAGCCTATTTATCAAAACCCACCCCAACAGCCAGTGGGTTTGGGTGGATATGGTTTTGAATCCCGACGAAACCCTCCAGAGATCGATCTGTGTGATCGCCAAAGCCAACCCGGATGAAGTCTACAAGTGTTGGGAAATATCAGACTACGGGCGAGCGGTGCACCTGGAATACAATATGCAGGGCACCGAGGTGTGGGTCAGTGTTTGGGGATTTGCCGATAAGCCCGGCCAAACTGGTGAGATTGTGATTTACAACGACGAAACCCTGGAAGAAATCGCCCGCATCCCAGACCTGGTAACCCCCACCGGCAAATTCAACGTGTATAACACAGTTCACGATATTTATTGATCGGAGGAGTTCAACTAAAAATTTCCGTAGAGGTCCCCCTTTCCCCCCTACAACAGCCGGACATCAAAAGATGTCCGGCTGGCTTTTTGATAACAGGCAGGTAGAGGTGTACGGCTGTACGCCCCTACCTGTTTCTATTGGGTTATTCGAACTTGAAGCGCCAAGCTCCAAGAGAGAAGAAGATGGCCGTGAATCCCAGCATGGCCAGGGCAGGCTGCCAGGCCGCTTCCAGTCCCATCCCGCGCCCGAGGATATCTTTCAACCCCTCGATCATCCAGGCCACCGGGGTAAAGTGCCCGATTTTTTGAACGGTCTCGCTGGTAAGCTCCAGCGGCATCCAGGCTCCACCCAAACCGGAGAAGACGAACATTGGGATTAAGGAAAACACTACCACCAGTTCAGAGGTCTTTGCCAAAGCCCCAATCAATAAGCCGAGCGCACCGGAGGTCATGGCTGCCGTCACCAAGATTAACAGCGTAGCCAATGGGTGAGCAAAGTAATCCAGGTTGAGGAATATCTGCCCAAAGACAGCCAGGATGAGCAGCTGGACCAGGATAATGGTGGTCATGGCGATGTAGTGACCGAACAAAATACCCGCACGGGTGATGCCGGTGGTCAGCATGCGGGACAGTGCCCGGGAACGCCTCTCAGAAACCAAGATCTCAGCTACACCAATCAGGCCGGCAATGGCAAACTGGGCCATCATGGCTGGTGAGGATTGGACAAAGGCATTTTCAGCCATGGCGAGATTTTCCTCTTCTGTCCCGGCCCCAACATACCGGCTAACAGTGGCGACCGCGGGTGCTTCCCAGGCATTCAGTGCCAGGGTGAGTCCTTCGTCAAAATAGGTTTGAGCCTCGGCCTGGGAGAAAAATGAAGTCAGCTCCTGATAAGCCTGCTGGCTGAGCGAAGCAGCCAGCACCGATTGAAGCAGTTGGCTGTAAACGGCTAACAGCGCGTTGTTGACCGAGATGCCCACTGTCGGTGCCGCCTCATCGCTGATCACTGTCAGGAGAGCTGTTTGTCCTGCCCTCAAATTTTCCTCAAATCCAGCCGGGATGATGAATGCGGCGGCCAGATCACCCTCCGCAACTGCATTACGCAGGCTGGTCTCATCAGCTTCTGGGTCAAACTCGACGCGAATGACCTGCGAAGAAGCCAGCAGGTCAAGATAGGCCTGACTGAATGAAGACTGATCTTCGTCAAAAACTCCAACCGGCAGCCGGTTGTCCTGCTCTCCGCCCATCCCGTTAAATCCGCCGAACATAAACCCGAACAAAACGGTGAAGATGATCGGCATGATCAGCAGAAAGAAAGCCGTTTGGCGCTGCTGAAAGAGCTGTTTTAAATCTTTTTGTACAAGAGCTATGATACGCATTCTAAACCTCCTACGCAAAACGTTTTTGGAAGCGGCGGAAACCGAACCAGAACAGCACCGCGCTCCATACCACCAGCCCCCCCAGATACATCAGCACTTCCCCGGAAGGCTGGGCGTTGAAAATCGCAATCAGCGCCTGGTTGGCCCATCCCTGAGGGACAAATAAGGTTAGCGAACTGATCGCCTGGCTTGGATTGGGAGAAGACATCATGAAGATATCTGCCATTCCGAGCATCCCGGTAACGGTCACCCCGGCGCCGTTGATCACCCCGGCCTGCTTGCGGTCTTTGGCCAGCGAAATGGCAAACAACCCAAATGTTGCCGCGCCAAAGGTGGTGACCACGATGACGGGGACCAGCATCAGCAGGCTGCCCCACTGCAAATTGAAGACCAGCCAGCCAAACAAAAGCAGGACGCTGATCTGGACGGAGATCATCATTGCCGCCGCCAGCAGCTTACCGATCAGGATCGTGCCCCGAGGCGTGGCAGTGCTGAACAGACGCGCCAGGGTACCTTCTTCCTCTTCTTTGAGGATGGTGTTGCTGGTGTACGTTCCGGTGAAGAAGGCGTAGAAGATCATCATCCCACCCATAATCATCCCGAGCATGCTGACCACCCCACCAGTTGTGGATCGTGATTCGCCGGTGGGTGTCTGGCTTTGGATCATATTCTGTTCACCGCCCATCGTTTGAACCGCTTGTGTGTATTCCGAGATCAAGTTCTGGGTTTGTTCAGCGGTGAGAGAAAAACCATTCTCTGCCAGCTGCGCACCGGCAACGTCCAGCATGATTTTGCTGCCGGAAAAGCTGACCATAAATTGGTTGACGATTGTCTCTACGATCCCGGGCCCAATGGTTTGGGCCGGGTCCTGATACAGTTCGACCTGGGTCTGGCTTCCCTGAGACATCAAGGCGGAAGTAAAATCGGCCGGGATGATGATGGCCACCTGAGCTAACTGCTGATCTACCGCCTGGCGGGCAGCGACGTCATCTTCAGCCGTAGTCACCGATAACAGATCTGACAGCCCCTCGCTGCCCAGGGCATCCGCCAGAATGCCGCCCATCATGCCCTGGTCTTGGTTGACAAGTTCAACCGGGATGATCGAGAGCTGGAAGGTAGGTTCAACCTCGCCTTCGTCGCTTTTAAACATCAGGGAAAACAGGCTTGTCACCAAAATCGGGATAAGGAACATGAAGGCAAGCGCAAACAAACTGCGGAAGGCCTGCTTCATATCTTTTATTGCAATATCCAATGCTTTCATCATAGACTCCTGATTATTCCCTCAGGGCACGCCCGGTGAGGTGCAGAAAAACGGTTTCGAGATTGGGCTCATGGACGGTCACCGAAGTAATCCGCAAGTCGTCCCTGGCCGCAGTTTCAAACAAAAGCGGGAGCACGCGGTCGCTGTCATCGACCAGCAAGGTGGCTTTATCGGTATCCGGAGAAACGTTCTTGACCCCTGGCAAAGCAGCCCAAGTGCTGAGTTGATCTTCAATCGATGTGCTGAAAGTTAGTTCAATCCGATCCAGTTCTCCAACAATCTGTACCAGTTCCTCGTGGGTACCCTGGGCGATCACCTTGCCAAAATCCATGATGGCGATCTTATTGGAAAGCTCCTGGGCTTCTTCCATATAATGCGTGGTATAGAGGACGGTCATGCCTTCCCGGTTGAGTTCTTTGACGCTGTCCAGGATTTTGCGCCGACTCTGGGGGTCAATCCCCACCGTCGGTTCATCCATAATCACAACTTGGGGTTTATGCAGCAACGCAACACCGATGTTCAAGCGGCGCTTCATGCCACCGGAATATTTTTCAACTTTATCTTTTTGCCGGTCGGTTAACTCAATCATCTCCAGGATGGCATCCACCCGCTGGGAAAGCTGTGCCCCTTTGAGTCCGTACATCTTGCCCCAAAAGTTAAGGTTCTCGCGGCCGGTCAGGTCTTCGTAGAGGGCGATTTCCTGCGGCACGACCCCGATCTTGGCTTTTGCCTGCAAGGGGGCACGGGTGATCGAATGCCCGAGGATCAGGGCATCCCCTTGATCTGGACGCAGCAAGCCGGAGATGGCTGAAATAGTGGTGGACTTGCCGGCCCCGTTCGGACCCAGCAGGCTAAACACGCTGCCAGCCTCAATATCCAGGGATACGCCCTGGACGGCCTGAACATCCTGATAGGCTTTATATAAATCCTTGATTTCAATCGCATATTTTGGTTCCATAATTTTCTCCTAACAGAAGATCATTGAAATTAATATTTTCGTTTATCTACAGCTAGTCTAACAGCTGACCGAAGTTTTTACATCGGAGTTCCCTCCTGCCCGAGTTGCCTTAAACGACAATGTCGTTTTGTCCGATGGCAAAACCGGGGAAGCTGTGTACAATAGATTCACGATGAAAAGCGAAAGCACTCTGCTGCAAAAGATTAAACATTTTGTCTTACCCTCCGACCAGGCCGAGCGCGAAGGCGACCGAGAAGTCCTGCCGTTCTTTGCCCTGATCACGGTGGCGATAATCTGGATGTACAGCGTCTATATCCGGCAGATTGAGCAGGTATGGGTTGGAGTGGTCTTCACGGTATTGATGGTTGTACACCTCAGCCTGTACTGGTTGATCTTCCGTTTCATTCAAAGTGACCGCCAGATTCGGTCGTATTTTGCTGTCCAGGGCTTGCTGGCCTTTGTATTGATCTTATTGGGTGGGGATTTCGGGCTATCTATCGGCTTATACAGCTCTCTGATCGGCAACGCAGTCGGTGCGCTGCAAAAGAACAAGGATATTGTGTATGTCATATTTGCCTATATCGTCCTGGCGGTGCTCTCAATCATTGTGGTTTCAGGGATCCAAGTGATCATAGATTGGTCCTTCGTGGCCATTCCTTCGATCGTCTTTTCCGGGTTCATCGCCTATATGTTCCGCCGCCAGCTGGAGGTGCGGGAAAAGACCCAAAGATTGTTGGACGAACTGCAAACCGCCCACGCACAATTAGCCGCCTATGCCGAACGGGTTGAAGAACTAACCCTGACCACCGAACGTCAGCGTATGGCCAGAGAACTGCACGATACCCTTGCCCAGGGTTTAACCGGCCTGGTGCTGCAGTTGGAAGCGGTCAGCACGCATATCGAGAACAACAACAACCCGCGGGCGCAGGAGATCCTGCACAACGCCATGACCCAATCGCGCACCACTCTGGCAGAAGCCCGCAAAGTGATCGACGACCTGCGCTCCGGCGAGCAGGGCCAGCAGGCATTCATAGAACAAATTCAAAAGGAAGCCAAGCAGATCCAGGAGATGTCTGGAGTCCCCTGTAAAGTCGAAGTGAAAGTCACCCAGATGCTCTCGGTTGAGGTGCAAAACCATCTTTTGAAGATCATCTCAGAAGGATTGACCAATATTGCCAAGCACGCCCAGGCCAATCAGGCCTGGCTGCGGCTGACCGAGAATAAATCTCACCTGGTGCTGGAGATCGAGGACGATGGCCAGGGCTTTGTATCAGAGTCCGACCATGAAAATGACGGTCATTATGGTCTATTGGGCATCCGGGAACGGGTAGCACTGCTGGGAGGCGAGTTCTCCATGGACAGCCAACTCCAGCAGGGCACTTGCTTGCTGATCCAGATTCCACTGCATCCTCAGGGAGAAAAGCATGTCTGATGAGCGCATCCGGGTATTGATTGTGGACGACCATCTGATTGTCCGCCAGGGACTGCAGTTAATTTTCGAGACCGAAGATAGCATCCAGGTGGTAGGTGAAGCGGAAGACGGCTTGCAAGCGGTTCAACTGGCGGCCGAACTCGAGCCGGATATCATCCTGATGGACCTGCAGATGCCTAAACTGGATGGGCTTACCGCGGTCGGCCAGATTTTGGAACACCGGCCAGACAGCACAATCATCATCCTGACCACCTACAATGAAGACGAATTGATGTTCAAATGTCTGCAAGCCGGGGCGAAAGGATTTTTGCTTAAAGATACCGGCCGTGAAGCCCTGATGAATACCATCCATGCCGCCATGCGGGGGGAAACTCTGCTGAAACCGGAGGTTATGCAGAAACTGTTGGGCTATTCTCAACGCCAACCGCAGAAACACCCGGGCAGCACTTTGCTGAGCGAACGCGAGCAGGAAGTGCTAAATTCTGCTGCACAGGGCAGCACCAACAACCAGATTGCCTTAGCCTTGGGAATCAGTGAACGCACCGTCAGGGCTCACCTGACCAATATTTATAATAAGTTTGGGGTGTCCTCCAGGGGGGCTGCGATTGCCTACGCCGCCCAGCACGGTCTGCTGAAAGACTAGACTCATCTTTCTAGGTTTACCCAACTTCACTATCTCAATAAAAGAAATACTGGCATGCGCTCCATCATGCCAGTTTGGATTTAAATTTATAAGGTAAAATGAACCATCTTTAATCGTTTTTTTGAGGTGGTATGGAGTCAGAGTACACGAAAAAAATCCTAGATAACGGCCTGACCGTGATGCTGAAAGAGATGCATACCGCCCCTCTAACAAGCATCTGGATGTGGTACAAAGTGGGTTCAAGGTATGAAACACCCGGGATTACCGGAGCCTCTCATTGGGTCGAACATATGCAGTTCAAAGGCACGCCGCAATATCCCAACGGAGTGCTCGATAAAGCCATTTCCCGCCTGGGCGGGTATTGGAATGCGATGACCTATCTCGACTGGACCACCTATCTCGCTACCATGCCGGCCAGCAAGATCGACCTGATCCTTTCCTTGGAAGCCGACCGGATGGTGAACAGCGTCTTCACTGAAGAAGATGTCGCCTCCGAAAGGACAGTTATCATTTCCGAGCGTCAGGGGAACCAGAACAACCCGGGGTTTTTGCTCGCAGAGCTGGTCCAGGCAGCGGCATTTAGAGTGCACTCGTATCACCACCAGGTGATCGGCGACCTGGCAGATTTGGAAACCATGACTCGGGATGACCTCTACCACCATTACCGCCGCTACTACCAACCATCCAACGCGGTGCTGGCTATCGCCGGAGCGTTTGATAGTCAGCCACTACTGGACCGCATTCAAGAATTATATGCATCGATTCCCTCGGATGGGAAGCCTGAATTCGCTGCCCGTCCCGAACCTTCCCGCCAGGGTGAGCACATGGTTGAACTGGAGGGACCGGGCGATACCGCATTTATCGAACTTGCCTATCCAGCGCCCGCAGCAGCGGACGAGGATTTTTGCGCCTTCCTGGTCTTAGACAGCCTGCTGTGTGGTCCCAGCAATTTGAATATCTTCGGCGGCGGGATATCGAACAAGACCTCCCAGCTTTACCAGGCATTGGTCGAGAAGGACATTGCCGTATCGGTGTACGGTGGCCTCCAAGCCTCGGTCGATCCCTATCTGTACCAGGTGGTGATTACCGTTCACCCGGAGAGCGCTCCTGAAAAAGCGATTGCCGCCTTCGACCAGCAAATTGCCCAGGTGCAGGAAAAACTCCCCTCTCACAGCGAGTTGGAAAGAGCCGTCAAGCAGGCCAGAGCCTTATTCGCCTATGGTTCAGAATCGATTACCAACCAGGCTTTCTGGTTAGGCAGCTGATCAACGTTGGGCGGAGACCATCGGCGTGGCGCCGCCCCGCGCAGGCACCGGGGTCAACAGCTCTTCGAGCGCCTCGTCGACGGACGCGGTGAGGTGCACCTACCGGCCAGATGGAAACGAGGCCGACGCATGACCGCCAATACCAAACTCCCATTGAATGCCATCCCCAGCTCGGATGATATCCTGCGGAAAGAACTTTCTAATGGAATCATCGTGCTGGCAAGGCCTAACTTTCACAGCCCGTCTGTCGTCGTCAGCGGTTACCTGCAAGCCGGCAGCATCTTCGATAGCGATAAAAAACTCGGTTTGGCGGATTTTACCGCCAGCGCCCTGATGCGCGGGACTAAAAAGCACACCTTCACCGAAATATATGAGCAGCTTGAATCCGTAGGGGCAGCTTTAGGGCTTTCAGGCAGCACCCACACCGCCAGTTTTTCAGGGCGTTCGCTGGTCGAGGACCTGCCGATGCTCTTCGGCCTGCTAAACGAGACTCTACGCTCCCCGATTTTCCCGTCCAAGCAGGTGGAAAAACTGCGCGCTGGCTTGCTGACCAGCCTGGATCTGCAGCAGCAGGATACCAAGGACCGGGCAGGCATCGCCTGGGATGAAATTGTCTACCCTAACCACCCTTATGGACGGCCGGATGAAGGACGGCCGGAAACCGTGCGCGCCATCCGGCGCGGCGATCTGTTATCCTTTCACCGCAAGCACTATGGCCCCAAAGGGCTGGTGGTGGCTGTGGTTGGCGGGATCGATCCCGAAGAGGCGGTTACTTTGGTAGAAAAAGCCCTGGGAGATTGGCACAATCCTTCCCAGCCTGCACCGCCGTCCCTGCCGCAGTGGCAGCCGCTGCCCGAACAAAAAGAGCTGCGGATTTCGATGCCTGCCAAAAGCCAGAGCGATATCGTTATCGGCACAGCCGGGCCAGAACGCGGGTCGGCAGAGTATCTGCCCGCCGCGCTCGGCAACATCGTTCTGGGGAATTTTGGTCTCATGGGCCGTTTGGGAGAATCATTGCGGGAGCAAGCCGGTTTGGCCTATTATGTGTACAGCAGCTTAGGCAGCAGTCCAGGGCCAGGTGCCTGGGCAGTTGAAGCGGGGGTCGATCCCAAAGATGTCGATCGGGCGATTGACCTGATCTTTGCAGAACTGCGCCGGTTTGTCTCCGAACCCGTGACCGATGAGGAGCTCAGTGACGTACAGGCCAATCTTATCGGGTCGCTGCCCTTATCCCTGGAATCAAACGCCGGGGTTGCCTCTCGACTGCTGCATATTGAGCGCCACCAGCTTGGTTTGGACTATTTAAGAAACTATCCCGAGATGGTAAGGTCAGTGACCAAAGAAGCCGTGCTCTCGGCAGCTGCCCGCTACCTCGATCTCGAACGGTTGGCAGTGGTCGTCGCTGGCCCGCAAGTCGTCAAGGAGTGAAGCAATGGCAAAACTGACAACCGGTGTCGACTTAATTGAAATTTCCCGCATTAGCCATGCGATTGAACGCCACGGAGACCGATTCCTGCGGCGGGTATTTACCAGTAAGGAGCTTGCATTGGTTAGTGATAAACCCGCGTCTCTGGCCGGGCGCTTTGCCGCCAAAGAAGCCGTGGCCAAAGCCCTCGGCTGTGGGATTGGAGATGTCGGCTGGACGGAGATCGAAATCCTGCGCGGACCGAATAACGAGCCAGAACTTTATCTCCACGGGAATGCCCGCAAGATCGCCGGGCAGCTCGGTTATCATACCTGGTCGATCAGCTTGAGCCATTCAATGGATTTCGCAATTGCTATGGTCACGGCGATGGGGGACTGAAACAACGTGGATTCCGGTGATCTGCTCCACACCAATTTGCCAAAAATCTAAGTAAAACTCCAAAACCTGACAGAATCTAACTTGCCAAGCCAAGTTTTTTATTGATAATAAAATCAACATATCCTCAGACCTTTCCCAAAATTTGCCCGGAATTTACCGGGCATTTTTTGTAACGGCAGATAAGTTCACCTTCAGGCTTCAAAAACTAACTAAAATTATAAAAAAGTTATTAAAATCTACCTAATTCTACATTTACTAAATCAAAAAAATTGAGTATAGTTGTGCCATCAGGTTGCTTGGAGCGTAAATGACAACAAAAAGAATTCAACTAGGCTTCATCCATGTTGCCGTAGCCATCTCCCTTGTGCCTTTCAACAGCACATTAAACCGTGTAATGATCAAGGAATTAGCGCTCTCAACGTTGCTTGTAGCGGCTTTGGTTTCCTTGCCCTATCTTTTTTCCCCTATTCAAGTTGCAATTGGTTCGTTTTCCGACAAATATCCGCTGTTTGGATGGAAGCGATCACCCTATATCGCTTTAGGGCTGCTTTTTTGTGTGGGTGGGTTGATGGCCGCCCCAGCCACGGCGTATCTCATCGCCGAGAACCGCGGGCCGGGAATCCTTTTAGGGATTCTGGTATTTGGGGCCTGGGGAATGGGATACAACCTGGCTTCGGTCTCCTATTTTGCGCGGGCAACCGAACTCTCCGGCGAAAACCAGCGGTCACGCAAGATTGCGGTGATGTTCTTCATGATGATCGTCAGTATTATCATGACATCTCTGCTTCTGGGAAACATGCTGGAAACCTACACTCCGGAGACGCTCAACCGGGCTTTTTGGCTGGTCGGAATCATTGCGTTAGGCCTCGGAATGATCGGCTTGTTCCGCCTGGAACCGCGTTCAGCGGTCGCAAATTCGGGCGACCAAGACCAAACCCACAGCTGGAAAGAGATGTTTGCAACCATCACCAGCAATAAGCAAGCCACAAGGTTCTTCTGGTACCTGCTGCTGCTGCTGACGGCTATCCTGGGCCAGGACATTCTGCTGGAACCCTATGGGGCTGAGGCTTTTGGCTTATCCGTCCAAGCCACCACCCGGATCACGGCCATCTGGGGGGTGTTTTTCCTCATCTCGCTGGCCTTAGGGGCAGCGTTGGAAAAACGGGTCAGCAAG
>JARROY010000045.1:0-21364 GCA_037383445.1 Anaerolineales bacterium
GGTTGATAGTGCCAATTTTTCCCGGCAATATGGTTATTTGGGCAGGGGCATTGTTCTACGGCATTGTTGATGGGTTCACCGGACGTGCCCTATGGTTCTTTGTACCAATCACTTTGCTTACGGTAGCTGCTTTCAGTGCAGATAATTTGCTGATGGGAGCTAAAGCCAAACAAGCCGGAGCGGCGTGGAGTAGTATCGGCATTGCTTTATTTTCTGCGTTCATCGCTTCGATATTTCTCACCCCCCTGGCAGGACTGATCGCAGCTCCATTATCCCTCTTTTTGGCTGAGTTTTTTCGCAACCACCACGATGGAAAATTGGCATGGAAGATCACCAGTGGATTAATGATGGGCTGCGGCTGGGCATTTGTCGTTCGTTTCGGAATAGGTGCGATCACGATCGGTCTATTTCTGTGGTGGGCTTTTGGAGGTCCGAAATAACCAAGTGAGATATGCTATAAGAATAAAAACACGCTGGATTTCCAGCGTGTTTTTTGTTTGCAGAGCGACTATTCTTATGGGTTACGGATCCCCGGTACGAACCAGAACATTTGGGAGGTGTTTTTGCCTTCAACATCCAGGATGAAGATGATCTCTTTCCCAACAAGGGTGCTCAAATCAACATCGACAAGTGTAGTATTGCCATTGTATTTTTCGAGCCATTCACCAAGAACACCATTGGCTGTTGTGCCGACCTCTTTATAGGTAAGTCTGGCATTTACTTTACAGTCCTCGTCTTCATACAGGCAGCCGATTCTTGAGACAAAGTGATCTCCAGCTTGAACAGTGTAGGAAGGGTAAATTCCTCGTATTCGTTCACCATTGGCAACCTTAATGATGATGGCTGGTTCATCCTCAACTTTGCCAGATTCCATTTGGAAGGATGTCGTAAACTTTACATAGTTGCTGTAACCCTGGCTGGTTCCATAGCAGTAAAGTGTATTATCATCAGTTTTCCATGTAGCATTGCAGAAATTTTTAGCAAAGTCATAGGCCATGGGAGATCCGATTCCAACTACCTGGATGGATACCCAGAATGGATTGCTAGCAGGACCACCGAGCCCAAATTTATGGCCATCATCGTCCCGCAATACCCAATAACCTTTATATTTTCCGGTTTCAGCAGGAGCTTTCATGTCAACTATGATATCGACAGTATCGCCTGGGTATACTTTTTCTGGCATAGCGGTGGTAGCGCCAGATAGTTTGTCTCCACCATCGTATGTGATTTCATAATTTGTCGTCCATGTGCAGGACCCGACATTTTTAAGCCGCCAAATTTTCACGAACTTTGTGTTGGGTACCATTTGAGTACCATCGGCAATGGTCATATCCTTGATGAATTGAGCGGCGTTGCACGGGACAGGAACACTCGTAGCTGTTGGGGTGAATGTTGGCTGAGGGGTGTTAGTCGGCAGGGGTGTGTTGGTTGGTTCAGGTGTGTTGGTCGCGGTTGGGATCACCTGTGTAGCAGTGGGCTGGGGTGTTTGGGTCCAACTTTGGGCGATCTGCGTCAATTGAGCAGCAACAGTTTGCGCAGCAGCGGTACTTTCTGCTCCGTCATTTACATCCACAGAGGGGACAAAGAGAGGAATATTGCATCCCGCTAATATGAATGCTAAAATGATGATCAACAATGTGGTTATACTTAGTTTAACTTTCATTTCTTTTCTCCAAACGTTTATTTTTATTTTATTTGGTTGGTGTTTCAATATAGTGTCATGGATGTTACATTATTGTGATATCTTGTTGCTGTTTTTCAACACCATTTCATAACTTTAACGATGTAGAGGCCAAATTTGTGCCCAAAAAAGATTGGAAATAATTAATCTTAGATTAAAAGGTGGAAACTAAATGGATTTCGATTCTGCACAAAAACAGTTTGATCGATTAACTCGTATGTTTAAAACAGGTAAGATTGACCATGAAGATTATGTTAGGGGTGTAGATAGTCTAACCATAAAAGATGATGACGGGATTGAATGGCAAATAGGGATTCGGAGTGGTCAATGGTACCGAAAAGATGGGGAAAAGTGGGTCGAGGATGATCCAATAGCTTTAAGAAGAATTACCAGACCAATTGAAGGAAACGAGTATCGTAAAGGACTACGGTGATGGTTGTTGGTAGGATTTGTACTTTTGCTGGTTCTGATTTTGTTGTTGGCTCCCAAATTTTTTGGAACAGATAGGTTTCTAAATCCTACCAACAACCATCGCCGTAGTCCTTTACGATACTCGTTTCCTCCAATTGGTCTGGTAATTCTTCTTACAGCTATTGGAAATTCCGCAACACCTCAATCAGATCAATCCATTGGTCTAACCTCAACCGCTTCTCCTTCTGCCCAACCTTCAATCACCGCGACGATGCCACCACCACCCCGATTCCAGCCACAAATATGGGAGGAGAGGGTCAGTTTAAAGTTGGTTGAAGGGATGACTCTCACGAGAGACAATGATTGGTACTACTTTCGAGACTACCCCTGGGAATATGAGTTCTTAACCCAGGGAGACAAAACAGTCTTATTGTTGCAATTTGATGAAGATGTAGCATTATGGCTTGCAGACCAACCAGATTTCAAGGATATCGACCGTACGATTACATTGGCTATTCCGCGTGAAGGAACTAGTATTTCAATATTGTGTCGTTGGGATTCCACAAAAGAATCCGGTTTTGCCCTCCGAATAACCAATCAATCGTGGGAGTTAGGCGTTTATGATCAAGGGAGTAAAACCATTTTGGCTCAAGGCAATCAAGATGAAGATTTTAGAAATGGGATGTTAGAAACTTTTCGTATGAATTGCACGGGCGATGAAATTATAGTATGGGCAGGTGATCAAAGAACAATCAAGAATGTTGATGACCGTTTTTCCCGAGGAGGATATCGCTTATTATTTGAGGCGAACGATAAGATAGGGGTGGTATTAATTGCCGAAGATCAGGTTTTAGTCCATCAGGATCAATATACTGGAGCAGGAGAGGATTCAATTGTAAGATTAGGTCCTGTTGATGTGCAATATATAGGTTCGGTCAGGTATTATCCCCAAATCCAATCTTCGCCTTACGCTGGTGAGTCAGTTATTGGATTAGCGCTGCGTATAGTCAATCATAATGGTGAACCAATCGATATCGGGTCAAAAAATATTTATTTAGAGAATGGAGACCAACGAGTATTTGCTAACCCTATTTCCGAACAGGCGACAACTGAACAGGCAGAGAAGGACATTGCCGCTTTAATCCTACCTTTTAGCTTAGATAGAGGGGAAGTGGTGGGAAGGGTTTTCTTTGTTGGGGTGAATCCAGATCAATTGGAGACATGGCAGTTGGTGATGGATTTGATCAACCAAGGCTATGGTGAAGCGCGTTTTAACTTAGTGAATTTAGAAACAACAACCCCTTAATTTGGGTCGAAGAAGACCATCCCCATCCCCATTCGGTTAAGACCTTGTTCAGCCCAGTGCTGCATCATCCTGGATCCGTCTTGATAAATATTAAATAATGTAGTGATTGAGGCTGGGTCCTGTATCTCTGACAGAGCGCGAACGGCTTCAACACGCGATCGTTGGTTCATGTTATCAGGCGATTCGATCACATTGATAAGCGCTTGAGTGGCTTGGAAACCAAGGGCAATCAACGCTCCTCCGGCTAATCTAGAAAGAAGTTGGTCGGGGTTTCCTAAGAGAGAAATAAGCTGCGGGATGGCTTTAGGATTGGGGTTTAATCTAAGACTTAGGGCAGCACATGCCTGGATTTCTGGGTTTTTGTCTTCCAACGCATGGATGAAAATAGAGCTGGCGTCGGGATCATCGAATTCGCTAAGCGCTCGGATAGCCCACCAACGTGTATCAGGATCTGGGTCACGGGCTAAGTTAACAAGAGCGGAGAAAGCCGGCTTCCCATGATGAATCATCTGAACAGCAGCTGCTTCGGCTTGTGGTTCGTTTCCACTGGTAAGGTTAGCCAGTAATTGGTTTAAAGTATCCATTAGGAGGTTATCTCTCTGGAGGGGGGATGGGTAATGCATCTTTTGCAGTATCCATCCATTTAGAACCTTCATCGATCAACATAACAGGAATATCTTGTTTTATCGGATATTTACGGCCGCAGTCCTGGCATATGAGCCAGGTTTCCTGATAGAATTCGAGGTTCCCTTCTTTTTCCTGCACACAATGAGGGCAGCGAAGGATTTCTAAGAGTTCTTGACTGACCATGGGATGCTCCTTAGTTTGATCGAGGACTATCTTCGATAGGATCTGTATTGAAAATTATTGTTCGGTAATGGGCGTAATTATAACTTAACCCGAATTCAATTGTGCTAGAATCTCAAAAGGTGATTTCTCCTGGAGATGGTAGTTAATTATTTTTCACCTTGCATGAGTACCGATCTCTTTGATTGCCCTCAGGTGGATAGTCCTTGGTGCCCGGTCCGTATTGGCAAACAGCAGCCCAAGGTTCATAGGTTGTTTGGAATGTGTCGTTGGTGATTACCTGACCGTTCCGGGTTACGGTTCGGGTGACGGTTACCTGGGCTCCCTTGACTGCCCAATCCACCTGTTTGATTTTTCCTTTATCCAAATCGTCATTTTCTTCGTAGACCGGCCATGGTGGTTCCTTTGTGTTCGTAAGTCCAGTAGTCGACCAATCGACCTGCCGGCCATCTTTCGTGGAATAAAACTTCCAAGTCAGGCTGCGGGCGTTAACATCAACATAGGTTTCCATTAATAACCAATTTTCGGTGTCGTTGGTGAATTTAAAATCAACCACCGGGGCGTATACTGTGGCATCTAATCCAGCAAGGTCCTCATTTACGGAACCAGATTGCGAGAGTTCGTAATAATAAACCCGGTAGGCATGCGGCCAGCGTTCTACAATTGGGAATCCTCCGAAGAAAACGGTACGAAATAAAGTCGTTGAAACCTGGCAGACCCCACCTCCGACACCCTTTACCGTTCGGTCCCCGTAAATGATCCACGCTTCAGCATAGCCGGAATCTAGACTGATATCACCGATATTCTCTACCATCGAAAATGTTGCACCAGGGGGCACCAGAAGTCCATGGAACTGGCTGGCAGCCGTGACGATATTTTGGATGCGTCCATCATCAGAACCATAGAAGTAAGTCGTCTCCGAAGAGACCAATTCAGTAATCCCAAGACTCTCAGCGGCCATATCATCAGTTGCTTCAGGATTTTTATAATCAAAGACCAGGTTGATGGCATGATTTCCAGCTTGAAGTTGTTCGTTGATGTATTGAACACTTTCGTCCACCATTAATTCCCGTCCCACCACTGCTGGCTGAATTACTTCCAGTTGCCTTGTATCATCGTTGAAAATGAAGCGCGCATTTTGAGGCTGCTTGCTTAAACTGGGTGTGAGCGGGTAAATGATATTGAACATTTTGTTCTCATCCAACCGGACTTGGAATTTTTCTCCTCCAGAATCGAGTACTCGCTCTATTACCAGCATGCTGGCAAGGGTTTCCGGACTAAACTCCCAAGGACCGAGTTTTTCGTCCGGTGCATTTGATACCCTTATAGAAAGTGGTTGGCTGAGAATATTTCGTGCAGCCTCAGCCTGACTGCTGGCATCGAGTATGATTGGATGATATTCTTGTACGGGTAGGGGGATGCTGGCGTTTAGAAGGTTGGTCAGCGGGCTCTTTAAGGCTGTTATCGTTGCTTCAACATCCAGCATCCGGCCGATTTGACCTGGTTCTGCTACCACTTGAACACCATCCAGACGTAGATTTGCTTCCTGGACTGGTTTGTTGACTTCTGACGCGATCTGGTTGAGACGCTGTCTGGTTACCCGCTCGTCAAGGATTAGGCTAGGTGCATACTCAACTCCATCTTGCCAGACCTGAAGACGTTGATTTAGGCGGTCCCATGGCCACCCAGATCTTCCTACCCGATAGGCTTGGTTTACACTGGCGGCATAATCGAGATAAAGGCCTAATTCTTCTGGCTTGTATGTCCAAACCTTTCCCTGATCTTCAAATGCGACCAATCCTTGTTTTGGATAGGTAATGCGTGTTTCTAAGAGACGAACAGCCTCCGTTCGGTTCAACCCCCCGACATCCACACCCATTATTGACACACCCGGGAATATTTTGCCAAGCAAGATCACGCTTACCGCAGTGTTGATTAAGAACATCGAGGCTATGGCAATTAATCCACCACCGAGGAGAACTGCCAAAAATCTATCCAGCCATGATGGTTGTAGAGTAGAACCTGAATAGGGATAATTTGTTATGTTTTTCATAAGGAATTGGTTCCAAAAGTATATTGATAAAATTAGGGATAAAAACTGCAGGTAATCTTTTTACCCACACTGTAATTAACCAACTGCCAAAGTTTATACAAACCATCATTGTCGAGATTGGTTTTAATGTGAGAGCCGTTTAATTTGACAACTTCCTGAATGGTCTTAAATTGGGCATAAGAATCTGGTTCTTCACATAGCGTGTACAAGATTGCAGCATGTTGGTCATATGCCCCTTGCGGGTTTTCCCAGGGTTTAATAAATGTATCCGGCTCTGGTGTTGGATAAGAGGGGGAAATATTGGGATTGGTTAGTAAAATTATCGTGTTCATGGCAATTTCGTCAATGATAATGACATAAGACCAAGTTTCTTCTGTAAAGGAGATTGGTGGGATATCCTTTAGGTGATCTAAATTGTTGGGATCGATTGGGATGGGTTGATGGGGTTCTGCGTAGCGGGAATGTTCCATCGAGGTAACATGTTCGGAAATGATTGGATACAGGGTAATGAGTTTAATATGAATAATATCTGCAGGATGATCATTTCGTTCGTCTAGCGCGACTAACCAGGCACCTTCAAGAAGTGGTTGTGTTGAATCTAGGTGGTCTACGCCAATGAATAAAATCGTGTCATTAATTTTTGGCTCTGGCGGGGGAGTGCTAGTTATAGGAAGGGGCTGAGGCGGAACAATCATCTTTCCCAAGACTATTCCAGCAATAATGCTCAATCCAAAAAGGATTCCAAAACAACTTTTGCCTTTCATTGAAATTTTTTGCCTTGGGTTATGGTCATCATGTAATACACAAATTAACGCCTCGAATTTTTATTTAGGACAATTTTATTGTCCTCTCCACATTTTGACCTTATTTTATCACGTCCAATTTTTTTCTTAAAAGGCTAATAAATCCACAAGTACTATCCAAAGGTATACTACTTAAATTAAAAAATGGCGCACAGGCACCATTTTTTAATCTTTCGATTAAATAATTTGTTAAATTTTTATTATGGGAGCAGAATCCCTATTCCCAAACCGATTGACAATCCAACGCAGATCCAGAAGATCGACTGCACCAGAAAGTTTCTTTTTGGCATTCGCTCGATAAAATAGTAGCCAAGATTGACTAGTTTCCCAACAATTTTAGGTTCTTTTCTCATCAAGGGTATCACGACCTCCCAAAATTTCCTCTCTATCTGCTGGTTGAACATTTTAATGGTGTTAATCATCATAATCTCCTGTTTATCGTGAGGTGGACATTTTGAGGATTTTTCCGTTCGTATCTGTCACAACCCGAACGTGACGGGGAATAGTATGACCTCTGATGTCCTTTGAGATGGTGTTATAAGTGAGTACAAAGTTGGTCTGTTGAGATGAGAGAGTTTTAGATTGTTTAACCTTTGGTTTGCTTCCCTTAAGTTCAGGGAACTGACTATAAACTTTTTTTGAAATTTTTGCGATCAATTTTGGATCCATTGCCTTACCTCGGAGATTTTAGCTCCCGGTTGCAGATGAATGATAACGGGTTTTACGACGCATAAAGGCAGGTATATCAAGATTGCTTTGTGCTGCTCGAATTTCCAAAGGGGGAGAGCCTGCAGGGAAACCAACGGTTTCTAATTGATCCGCTTCCTCATATTGTGGAACTGGGTTAGGTTCTGGTACGTCAAACATGAATTCTTCCAATGGATCAGGAACATTATCAGAAATCCTACTCTCAGAACCAGGCAAAATCTCTTCTAAAGTTTGGGCTCCCAATCCTGTAATTACCAGGATCACCTGAACCTTTTCATCCAGTCGGTTATCGTTGTTGAATCCGAGAATCACATCTACATCTGTACCTGCCAGATTTTGGATATGTCCCAGTGCTTCACCGACATCGTAAAGTGAAAGGTCCTTCCCGCCTGTAAAGTTGGCAATTACACCTGCGGCATTTTCAAGATTAATTGTTTCAAGCAAAGGATGATTGAGTGCTTGGTTGATAGCTTTAAGGGCTTTATCTTCTCCAGATCCCTGACCAATGGTCATTAAAGCTCCGCCACCGCGACGCATAACTTCCCGGATATGAGAAAAATCGACGTTGATGATCCCGGGTTCGGTTACCAGCTCGGATATTCCCATCACTGCTTGGCGGAGTACGTCGTCAGCGAGCTGGAAGGCTGTTTCAAGTGAGATGTTTTGCGACCATTGGTCGTTATAAAGCAAGCGATCATTAGGTATTGCTATCAGGGTGTCTGTGTTTGGTCGTAATGCTGCCAATCCTTCTCGGGCATTGGTCTGCCGTCGGCCAACTTCAAAAGAAAACGGTGTTGTGACCACAGCAATGGTGACAATTCCCATTTCCTTGGCAATCCGACCGACGACGCTAATTGAACCTGTACCCGTTCCGCCACCCATCCCGGCTGTGAGGAAGACCATATCGGTACCCTCGAGAGCAGCCCGAATTTCCTTGTGGCTTTCTTCAGCAGCGGTTCGGCCAACCTCAGGATTTCCACCTGCACCCAACCCTCGGGTGCTGCGCGGTCCAAGTTGGATCTTTACCGGCGCTAAATTGGATTTTAAATCTTGATGATCGGTATTGGCAGCGATGAATTTCACCCCTTTTAATCCTAAAGCGATCATCCGATTGACAGCATTTCCGCCACCCCCACCTAAGCCAAAAACTTTCAACACTGGTTGATGATGGATATTATTTTGTGTGTTCGCATTTACGGCCATGGTAGTTAACCTTTCACTTGATAGTAAATTGTGTTGCAATATCTGTACCGTTTCCCGTAATTTGAATGACAGTGCTGCCATTCTTTTCTAATTCGTGAATTAATTGATCGGAATACGCATGTACTCCGCCTACCACCGTGACTTTTTCTGCAAGAAAGGCTTCTTTCATTGAAAATCCGATGGTGGGAGAATATTTTTGAATGTATGGCTGACCGACTTCTAAATACCATGATGCCACACCCCATTCGTGATGGGGAAGAAGCATATAGTGTTTGATCGGTTTTTTTGTTTTTTCTTCAGAAGGAAGGTCTTCTTGAAGCAATGCTAAATTTTGGGTTTGGGTCGCTAATGTCTGCTTCCTGCTGGTTTGCCATTCTTTCATTTTCTGAACGATGGGAAGCACGGTTCCATCTGGTAAGTACCAGGATAAATGTGAGGCAGGTTCAGACGGCAAAGAGACCAAAGGTGTAAAGCACCCAGCTAAAACATGGTCAGGAATGGGGAATGGGGTCTCAGGAGTTTGAAAAGCGGTCGTTTCCCCCGCCAATAGTTTTGCTATCCTAAAATTGATCTCTGTTGAGGCGCTTTGATAAGATTGTTGATCCTGCCCACCTTCTTGAGATTCCGAGTTAGTGCCTGTTCCCAGAAGAATAATGGGAAGCCTGGTTCCAAGGATCGCCTCCGATATGGAAGTGTACCAATCAAAGATGCGGAAACCTCGTTGGTCTTCGTTTTCTGGGGGGGTGTATGGTCTGGCTGTGGGCCATAGTTTGGGTCCACCAGCACCCCAGTTAAGATGATGATTACCTGGCCAGGCATAGGCACCCATCACCAGATGATTTAGCAACCGCGTGTGTTTTCTGTCCCAAATTCCTTGTAGCGCGCGGCGCAGAAATGCGGTATCCCAAAAATTTCCTCCAGGCTCTAAAGCAGGAAAAATTGGGAATAAGCCAGTCTGACACGCCAATTCTGCAAGGGGGATGAAAGTGTCAAGAAACCGTCTAACAAGTTCTTGCTGCACCCAACTTTCTTCGGACCAAGCTTGCAGAGTATTGGGTCGGTCGAAAAGATAAATGTAGTGAACACCCCAATTCGCATATACGTCAAAAAGGATGGATAGACTCTCTGCGGTTGGTGGCTCCGACAGGGGTAAATGCATGTTGAGGATTGGCTCGATACCTGCTGAAATTAGTGGTTGGATAAAATCCTCGGGAATAGCTCTGTCTGCTGGGGTGTCCAATACCAACCATTTAGCACCCAAAGAGACAAGTTCTGGCAGCCATGCGATCAGGTCGCTTTCCCGATAATGAAAAGTGTCTGGATAATATTGAAATCCGATCCGATTATTATTTATTGGGGTTGGGTGAACTTTACTCATTTTGATCTCCTGCTGTAAGTGTTGCAAATAATATGCCAGAGGAATAAAAATGGGAGAGACTTGGTATAATCCACCGCATGCAAAAATCACTCATCGGTTTTGGTTTAGTTTTGAAGGGTTGGGTCAGATGATCTTGGTTACTGGTGGAACTGGATTTATTGGCCAGGTTCTCTTACGATACTTATTAGAGGATGGACGAAGTGTGCGTACTTTGCTTCGGCCTTCAAGCCAGACCCCCGATTTACCCAAAGGTTTACAGGTTGAAGCTGCCTTAAGCAGCATCAATGACGAACGCAGCCTTCGTACCGCAATGGCGGGTGTTGATACGATTTATCATTTGGTGGGAGGAGAATGGCAAGGTGTTCAAACGGATTTAACAACGATAGAAATTGAAGGCACCAAAACTTTGCTGCGGGTGGCTGAAGAATCTGGTGTCCAGCGAATAGTGTATTTAAGTCATTTAGGTGCAGATCGAGCATCAGCTTACCCCGTAATGAAGGTAAAGGGAATTGTAGAAGAGTTTATCCGCAGGAGTGGGGTGACACACACAATTTTACGAAGTGGTTTGGTATTCGGCCAACACGATCACTTTACAACTGCATTAGCAAAATTGATGGCGGTGTATCCGCTAATTTTCTTTATTCCTAGTCCAGGCAATGCGCTTATCCAACCGCTTTGGGTGGAAGATTTGGCCACAATTCTTACCTGGCTGTTAGAAAAATCAGAATTGGATAACCAAACCGTAGAGATTGGAGGACCAGAATATCTATCAATAGAGGAGGTGGTCCATAGCGTGATGGCAGCAACTGGTATGACCCGGTCTCTCATTGAATTAAGACCTTCTTATCTTAGAATGGTGGCGGTAACCCTTGAGTACCTTTACCCAGCTTTTCCTCATTCCGTCTATTGGTTGGACTATTTAGCTAACGACCGGACTTGTGACCTAGATTCTGTTTCACGGTTGTTTGGGCTCCTTCCTACCAGGATGGGAGGCCGCCTGGATTATCTTACAGGAATCAAATGGGGGAAACTCGCCCGGAAGGAATTGCGCCGCCCACGTTAAGATCTTTTTGGTTTGGGTCAATTTCATAACTCAAATTCCCTACCTTCAAACAATACAAATTTGATTATTTTGAAGGACTAATTATTTTTCCATGGAAAAAAGTTAAACTATAAAATTGCTAAGCTTCCTCGTTTGCTCTTTTAAACACCCTACTATATACTGTCAATAGGTAAGTTCAAACCTCAATAGGACAAAATCGAAGTATGCGAACCTATGATATTACATTAACCATCTCACCTGATCTTGTCGTTTGGCCGGATGATCTACCGGTTGAGTTATATAAAACAGATTCGATCGCGAACGGCAGCCAAGCAAATGTATCACGAATTCATATGGGAGTGCATACTGGGACTCATGTCGATGCTCCGTACCATTTTATTGATGGGGGGAAAACAGTTGATATGCTGGACGTGGCGATACTGACCGGTCGAGCGTATTCAACGAGGTGTGAAGTTGATTGGGGTAGATTATCTTTCTGTAGCAACATTTACGGATACAATTCCAACCCATCAGGTGTTGCTGGAGGCGGGAATAATTATTGTTGAAGGCTTAAACTTGTCTAAGGTGAGCCAAGGGCGATATACGCTTTACTGCCTTCCACTGAAGATTGAAGGCGTGGACGGAGCACCAGCCCGCGCTATTTTGGTGGGAGTTTGATTAAGAATCCTTGAAGTGTTGAATGGAAAAGCGGTCATATTGGCCGCTTTTTATTTTTGGATATACATCAAAACCTGTTGTATAGATTTGTTTACAGGTTTGTTG
The DNA here is from genome assembly GCA_037383445.1 of Anaerolineales bacterium. Classification (GTDB taxonomy): domain Bacteria; phylum Chloroflexota; class Anaerolineae; order Anaerolineales; family UBA11579; genus UBA11579. The sequence continues at coordinate 12,176 of JARROY010000045.1, forward strand.
TTTTGAGCGGAAGAGTAAGTCCCCCATCAACAGTGATAATCTGACCGCAGATCATTTCCGCTTCTGGTGAACAGAGGAAGGCAACCACACCAGCGACATCTTCAGGAGTGACAAGCCTCCCAGCGGGAGTGGCAGTTGCGATTTTTTCTAGAATTCCTTCCTGGGAGAGGGTTTCAAAATGCTGGATGACGTCGGTAGCCACTACTCCTGGGGAGACAGCATTCACACGGATATTCTTCTCTGCAAGTTCGACCGCCAAATAACGTGTCAATGCGTTTAACGCTGCTTTTGAAGCGCCAACGAGAACATAATCAGGCATTACTCGGTCTCCACCGGGGCTGGTGATAGCCACTATTTGCCCACCACCGCGCTCTTCCATTAGGGCCACAGCTTGTTGGGATGCAAATAGAAAAGCCCGGGCATTAATGTCCATGGTCCAATCCCAACCTTTTACTTTTTGTTCCATCACTGGACGGTTATAGCCCGAAGCGGCATTGTTGATGAAAACATCTAACCCACCGAAGGTATCCTTGATTTGGTTAAACAGATTTTGGAGGGCGTCGATGTCGCCTACATTGGCTTTAACAACCAGGGCTCTTCTCCCCAGTTTTTCAATCTCGGCAGCAGTTGCCTCAGCGGGTTTTCGGTTGCGAAAGAAATTGACAACAACATCTGCTCCTGATTGGGCAAATTTAAGGGCAATTCCCCTTCCTATTCCACGCCCAGAGCCGGTCACAAGGACAATTTTGTCTTTGAAGATTTGTTCTGCCATTCGTTATACTCGCTTTATCATTGGAAAAATATTTGGATTAAGATCTTGGATTCTTTCGTTTCCTAGTATTGAAACCTCGTCAATTAAAACCTGGAGATCGATTTTTAATTGGCCTATATCGATTGTTCTACAGTGATCAGGCCATGGTTCTAACCACCTCAGGCAGCGTTCGTACATGGAGAACACACCTTGGATGTTTCCGTTACGGGCGTGCATGAAGGCAATTCCAGCTTGCAGAACTCCCTGATATAATCGTCGGTCGGGTTCCGTCTCAACGCGCCAGGCGTTTTCCAGGGCTTCGTGCGCGAGGAAATATTTTCCTTGATTGAACAATTGGAGACCTCTCTCCGCCTCATGGTGGAGAGGCTTTTTACATGCTTCTGCCACATCTTTTGGATCTGGTGAAAAGGTCTTTCGATACGGCATGCAAAGAGTATATCATGGGATGATTTATGAACCAGATATAATTTAATTGAATAGATGCTGGGGAAATGTATTTAACAAACTGTTCAATAGTATGGGTAAACGTTAACACACGGGAGAACTGAAAGATTATTTTGGCAAAATTCACGGGCAAGGTTACATTGTCCATAAGTATCTTGACGCGGGTATAATTTGTTTGATCCGCAATTACCCAAATTGAAATAAACCATCTTTTTTATCCCTGGAAGGGAATAAATTAACCCCGTGAAAAAGATACCTAAACGAAATTATTCGCATCTTCTTGAAAAATTACATCAGGCATATTACCGCCACGCACCGAAATCTGCTGAAATTCAACAAAAAGCCAGGCAAGTACTTGTGGATGGGGGTAGTCATTCTCTAAGATTGATTGAACCTTTTCCACCGCGTATTCGCTCTGCCAAGGGCGGTTATGTGACTGATGAAGATGGCAACCATATCTTAGATTTCTGGCAAGGTCATTATGCCAATTTATTAGGACATAACTCTCCTGTAGTAACTGAGATACTGGCAGAAGAGTTCCAGAAAGGCAACGGTTTGCAGACAGGTTTCACCGGCTCTACCCAGGCTGAACTTGCATTTCTGCTCTGCCAACAAACGGGTGCGGATAAGGTTCGTTTTACCACCAGCGGAACGCTTTCTACCATGTATTCAATTCTACTGGCGAGAGCATTCACTGGACGGGAAATGGTACTTAAAGTTGGAGGAGGATGGCACGGGGCTCACTTGTGGGGGTTAAAAGGGGTCACTCACCAACAGGGATTTAAACAGGTGGACAGCGTTGGTGTTCCCGATGAATTGTCTGCAGAGGTGATTGTAACTCAGTTCAATGATCCTCAGCGATTGGAAGACGATTTTAGAGAAAATTCCGGCTGCCTAGCCTGTTTTATCTTGGAGCCTGTGATCGGAGCTGGTGGGATGATTCCAGCAACCCAAGAATATTTACAAACTGCAAGGCGTTTGTGTGACCAATTTGGGGTAGTTTTAATTTTTGATGAGGTCGTTTCAGGCTTCCGGTATCGCGCGGGGGACGTGGGGAAGCTGTACAATGTCCGGTCAGATTTGCTGACCTTGGGAAAAGTGATCGGTGGCGGAATGCCAGTTGCTGCAGTTGGTGGTAAAGCGGAGATTATGACCTTAGTAGGAAGGGAGGCTATCCGTAAAGTAAAATTCTCGGGAGGAACATATTCTGGGCATCCTGCCAGTATGCTAGCAGCCAAAGTTTTTGTAAAATACCTGGTTGAGCACGAGGCTGAGATTTATCCACGGCTGGAAAAATTAAGCGCAGAGATTCAGCGGAAGGTGCCTCAAGTGTTTTCAGACGTTGGGTTTAATGCCTTTTTTGCTGGAGGGCATAATGATGTCATTCCAAATAACTCGCTGCATACTTTGGCATTCCCATACGAGGAAGAAAACCCATTAAATTCACCAAATGATGTCCTTGACCCGGAAAAATGTGATGTGGAATTTGTGGAACAGGTGCTTAAGGTAGCGATGCTGTTGGAAAATGTCCATATTGTCCATGGGTTGGGGGCAGTCTCTACGGCTCACACAGAGGATGATATAGATAAATTGTGTTTGGCATACACTCGTTCCTTGGAGAGAATTCGTCGTCTGTCAGTTTAAAGAGAATGACCCACCGGGAGGAGGTCCGGTAGGTCATTCAGCACAAGGAGGAGATTTGTACTACGGAGTTAAAGTTTTGATGGTATGAGAGAATTATTTCTTACCTGGATTTTTGGAAATCATAAAATGATTATTTATGATCTAAATTTTTAAACTTGGCACAAACTAACTTTTTCGAAAACCTACATGACCTCTGGAACGGGAATGTTAAGCACTCGTAGACTGCTTCCAATCGCTTCACGGGCAGCTGTCACTAACCGGAGTCGGAAATCACGCACTTCAGGCTCTGCCTTCAATACCGGGCAGGTATTGTAGAATTCATTGAAGGCTCGAGCTAACTCATAAGCATGATTGGTAACGTAAAGAGTTTTAAAATCCTGAGCAGCACGTTGAACGACTTGCGGCCATTCTGAAATCATTTCAATTAGTTCTACTTCTTTGGTGTCCAGTTCATGTTGGGGGACTAAACTGTCGGGTAGGGATTCCTCGGCCCGTTTTAGAAGGCTGTTTGTGCGGACATAGGCGTACTGGATATAAGGTGCCGCGTGCCCGTTGAAATCAAGGGCAGTTTCCCAATCAAAGGTGGCGACCTTGGTATTGTCTCTTGCCAGCAAAGGATACTTGATAGCTCCAATCCCCACTGCTTTGGCTACTTCCTGACGGGTGTTTTCGTCCAGGTCTGGGTTACGTTCCTGACTAACTTCGTATGCACGCTGAATGGCTTCATTTATCAAATCTTCTAACAGTACCACTGTGCCCTCTCGTGAACTCATCGTTACATTCCCAGGTAATCTCACGATTTCATAAGGTAAGTGATAGACTTTTTCAGCGTTTTCCCATCCGGCGAGTTCGAGTGTTTTAAAGACCTGGGTGAAATGCAGACTTTGTCGAACATCAACTACATAGATTGAGCGGTCCAGTGGATAATCGGAAAATTTCTGCTTCGCAAGGACCAAATCCCATGCCCCATATAGTGTGGTTGAATCCGATCTCATCAGTACAAGCACCCGGTAAGTCTCATCCTCAAGACCAAGCTGCTCGTCCAATTTTACAATCACAGGACCGTCCTGACTGCGCTCGTCTGTTGCGATTCCCGCTTCAATCAATTGCTGGACAACATCCTTGGCTTTCTCTTCCATCTGACTTTCGTAATACACCTGATCAAAATCTATGTTGAAGATCTCGTAAATCTCATTAAATCCATCGAGTGACCATTGGCGGGTTTGCTTCCAAAGTTGGCGGATTTCCTTATCTCCAACCTCCCATCTGGCAAACATCTCAAGGATTTCTTTTTCGCCATCCGGGTCTTCCTCCAACATATGGGTGGATTCAGCGTAAAGGTCACCCATCCACTGGGTGACATTGGTTTCCGGTGGGGTTTCTCCAAAATGTCGCTTTTTAAAATTCCACATCCATTTGATCACATCCCGGCCAAAATCTCCGAAATAATTTGCCCTTACGACATTCGTTCCGCTAAAAGACAAGATATTGGCAATTACGTCGCCAAGGAGCATGGTGCGCATGTGGCCGACATGCATCGCTTTGTGGGTGTTTGGTTGGGAGAATTCAACCATAACGAGTTGATTTGTTTTTACTCCACGGCCAAAATCGGCACCTTGTTGGATGGCGCGATCCACGACTTGGCGGCTGAATTCCCCTGTTTTGTAATAGAGGTTTAGATAGCCTCGAACTGCCTCAATTCTAGAAAAATTTTCTGGGGCTCCAAGAGCTTCACTGACCAGTTCTGCAATCTCCTGCGCACGGAGTGGAACCTTAACAGATTTACCGCTGCGCGCTTCATCTGCAGCGGTCTGGAAAAATGAGGTGGATATTCCCCATTCTCCAGAGAAAGGAATTGACGCCCACCTAAGTTCCTGCGGGATAGGGATCTGGTTTTTGGAGAGGATTTTGAGAATCCGTTTTTCTAGATTTTTTCTTTCTTGGTCGAACATGTAGCTTCCCTAGCCAGTTGTAATAGCAACTATTGAGTAAGAAAAAAGCGGGAGCAATAGAATCGCTCCCGCTGGAAAATTCAGTGTAGATATAATTAACTTTCCGCTTGTTCGAGAGCAGACAATTGTTTCATGAGACGGCTTTTACGGCGTGAGGCATTATTCTTGTGAATTTTACCTTTTGATGCCGCTTTGTCCAGGGCTTTGATTGCTGTCTGAGTAGCATCGCGAGCGAGTTCAACATCTCCACTTTCAATTGCCAGACGTGCTTTCTTTACTTCCGTACGGGCGCGGCCACGGAAAAGCCGGTTGTGCAAGCGTCGTTTTTCATTTTGGCGCATTCTTTTGATCGCCGATTTTTTATTAGCCAAGATTCAGCCTCCAAATCCTTCTGTTACTATAATAATTACCTTTATGTTCTGGAAATCGTCTAAATACTCCAGTCACAGCAGCATATTCTACCTGATAGGCAGAATTTTTGCAAGTTTTTGGTTCGCTTTGGACATCTATTTATAATTATTTGGTGGTTTTATGGGGTTTATTCAATAAATATGTTACCAAGTAGATTTTTAGCTTATAATACTCAACTGATTTTAGACAATACTAGAGGAAATCATGATCTTTCGAAAAAAAGATGAACTGTCGAATAAAATAATTATTGTTTCAGGTCTACCGAGGTCTGGAACATCTTTGATGATGATGATGTTGGATGCCGCGGGAATACCCCCCATGCAAGATCATATTCGTGAGGCTGATGCCGACAATCCAAAAGGGTATTATGAATACGAACGGGTGAAGAAACTCCCCGAAGGAGATACCAAATGGGTTGGAGACGCGAAAGGCAAGGCTGTAAAAGTAATTACCATGTTGTTGGAGCATTTACCTAACAAATACAAATATGATGTTGTCATTATGCGCCGTGAGATTGGAGAGATACTCTCATCTCAGAGAAAGATGCTTGAGCGCAGAGGGGAGGACCCGAATAAGGTCAGTGATGAGGAGATGGGTGATCTGTTTTCCAAACATTTCGATCAGGTAATGGAGTGGATCGCGGAGCAAAAAAATTTACGATATTTGGAAGTCAGCTACAACGAATTGCTTGAAGCACCAGAAAAGGAAGTTGCCAGGGTGAACCAATTTCTTGGTGGAAAACTGGATGAAGCTGCAATGCTGGCAAAAATCGATCCCCAACTTTATCGACAGCGCAAATAAGAAATTAGTGAGGAAAAATCCTCTATATTGAAATTGATCCACATTATTTTAAAAAACAAAGAAACCCCACCAATTTATGTGAGGTTTCTTATATTTACCCGGTACTACGGATCGTTTGTTATTTTTCACAAAAGACACAATTTTTGGTTGTGACAATCCGTCATTATTCTTCAATCAAACCCGAAGATAATTGTACCCCCGAGCTATAGAAGTAAGGGATTTTATTTTTTCTTGGTAGTCGATTTCTTTTCTTCTTTTTCCGCAGGTTTTTCTGCTGCCTTCTCACCTTCTTCAGCTTTTGATGAAATTGCTGAGCTTATCTTCGCCCTTTGTTCTTCCAATACAACCTGACCACGTTGACGTAGTTCCTCTGCGCGTTGCTGTGCGACCTTAGCTAGTTCATCGGCTCGGGTTCTGGCATCAGCCGCGGCTTGCTCTGCTCGTGCGTAGGCTTCTTCTAATGAAGATACTGTTTTGTCCTTGATTTCAATACTCTTATCGCGGATCAATCCTCGAGTTTCTTCGCCGGATTGTGGGGCCATCAGCAGTGCAACTGCAGCACCAACAAGACCACCGACTAAAAATCCTGAGAGAAAACTTCCAAAATCATTGTTATCTGACATTTCAAACACTCCTTCTTAAGTCTAAGTTTGATTTATACAATTTTATTTTTTTACCAGTTTGCGAAGCATGTCCAGTGCTTGTCTAATTGAAGCAAATTGGCTGTTTAATTTGATGACTGGTTGTACAAAAGAATCACTCATAAAGATTGCAGTTCCGCGCAGTGTGCTCATTGTTTCATTGGCTGCATCCAGAACAGGTTTGATCTCGTGCTGGAACATATTGATTAGCCGCGTAGTTTGGAAAATGAGCAGAATGGCTGTAATCCCTATCGCCGCTAATTCAAATCCTAATAAAATAATGAAAATATCGCGGATGGTTGCGGTTTTATCTGACACCAAAAGAAAATAAATAGCTCCTCCAAAAAGGGCTAAGAGGATAATCCCACCGATAATTAAGCCTGCTTTTGTTTTGGTATCGGATTCCGGTTCTTTAATATCTTCCGTCACTTGAATGCTTTGATCGCTCATATCAGAATAATTATAGCACAGGCGATTAATTTCCCAAAACAGATGAGAACCAATCGAGCAAGATTTGTTCAGCTGGTTTTCCATGGATTGATGCTGATGAATCATGAAGCTGTAAAGTGGGGGAGTATCCTTGAGAAATAACCCCATCGATCCACTCTCGCTCTGATACTGCGGATAAAAAGGCTGCATAATAGTCTGCTTGGCCTTGAATATCAGCTGCTGCAGGATTTTCCCCAACTGGCCCATAGAGTAAGTTGCTGACATCGATGCAACTGCCTTCATCTACAGGAGAGGGGATACATTCAGAGCCGTATCCTTGCAAAGATGGGTAAACCAACACGAGGATCACAGGTTTATTTAAATCATCTTCTAATGGCTTGGCAATTGAATCTAGATTGCTACCAATGAAAGACTTAAGATCCTCGACTGGTTGCGTCGGATCGGGAGCCAGTGTCCACTCTAAGTAAATCGCATCCACCTCCGAGATGAATTCCGGGGGCTTTTCAGCAACATCTAGTGGGAGGTACCAAGCAACTTCTCCGTGATATCTCTCCCTGATGCCTGCAATGATTTCTTTCCATAATTGAAAAGTGTTTCCAGGTTGGTGATAGAGTTCAGCATTTTCACCTATAGGTAAAGCCGGGGTGATCCAATCTCCCCCTAAGACGAAACTCTCTGTTTCAGTGAGTTCTGCCAAAGTGGCATACTGGTATAAAAAGTCCTGGTACTGGGTTAGCCACAATTCCCATGTGTTTTCATTGTCAGTTTGTAAAGCAGCCCACCAATTTAAAGGATTGGTGGAAAAGTTTACTGTAGGAAATAGGCTCACCGACAAATTATTGCTATGGGCGGATTCGATTTCAGATACCAAGTCATTCCAATTGGGCGTACCTTCTATTGACATGGTAAAAAGCGTCGGCGGGTTAGGACTTGACGCATACCAGGCGGGGGACAGCATGATCTGGTTATATTCCGATTGAGATCTTTTCATGAAAGTTCCAATATAGGGAACCCAAGTAGGTGAATAGTATGGTGTCAGTGCAAGCCCGGCAATAAATCCTTCACGCTTTTCTGGTTTGGAAGTTGAAGGTAAGGAAGCAGAAAGGTCCTGGGATAGAAAAGCCCATTTCTCAACCTGGTCATTGATGACAACCTGTTCTGTAAAACGAGTCTCGGTGGATCGGGGTACAGACAAACTCTCTACACCCATTTGAGTATTTCCAGTACAAGGAGTGTTGCGACAGAAACGATACGGAATTTGACTGGAGAAGTTATGTGGACTAATCAGTGGATAAGCCCATTGGTTTTCTTTAATTTTGAACATAGGTAAGGCTGGCATCCATCCAGCCACGCTAAATTGGATCCCAATTTGTTCATCACTGGGTGTTTCTTGGGGGACAAATACCTGAAACCAGATTGTTTCAGTATCACTTGATTTCCATGTAGCGATTTGATCATTAATGGTAAGCTGATCATCAGTATTGGGAATAATCAACTGGTGGAGGACAAAATCTTTATTCAAACCATGTTCAGCATTCCAGAAACCATCTCCAAGCGTATACTTATAGCGGATATCTATCCCAGCTGGTAACGTCATTTTTAATGTAAATAATCCAGAATCTGTCTTTGTAAGCACTGGCATTTGTTTTGGATCACCAGACATTCCCCCTCCCAATTCGATGAATGTATTCCCTAACTGGGCGAGGTTGCCAGCCATGCGAATTGGAGCTCCTTCAAAAGTATTTTCAGGGACTTGCACGTTGAAAGTTACTTCTTTCCAACTGGTCGGACGCATTTCGAGGACGGCATTGGTAACATTGTCACTGGCGATTCCCGCTTCAATATGTGAAGGAATGTAGCTTCCATTCATAGAATAGGCAATTAATGTGTGCCTGCCAGGGATGAGTGGTGACAGGGTGAATTTACCTTCAGAATCGGTAACTGCCTGGACACCACCCGCTGTAACAAGGATATCCTTGATTGGTTCTCCAATTTCATCGGAGACAACTTGGCCGGAGATATAGCCAAATAACTTTGGGTTGGGTAGTTCGTCTGACCAACCAGCAATCGTATC
>JARROY010000046.1:0-9500 GCA_037383445.1 Anaerolineales bacterium
GGATGTTATTAACCTGTCTCATGGACCAATAATTGCCCTAGGGATGTATGGTATTTATTTTTTGTTCAATGACGGGATGGGATTAAATCCTTATCTCAGCCTATTGATTGTGGCGGTACTAGGCTTGTTGCTTGGGGTTTTGATCTATCTGGTTGGAGTTCGCAGGGTGATTGATGCCCCTCATCTATCAACACTTCTGGCTACATTCTCAATTAATATGATTATTATTGGGATCGGGACAGCCTTTCTGGGAACGAACCCGAGAAATGTTAATTTTTCATTGGGGTCGCTAGAGATTGGCTCAGTGACACTTCCAATTACAAGACTTGTAGCTGCTTTGGCGGCTTTGATTGCAACCGGTGCATTGTACCTTTTTCTTTACCGCACACGACCGGGACGTTATATCCGTGCCGTGGCTAATAATCGCTCTGCTGCAGAGTTGGTGGGAGTGCCTTCTGGAAGAATTCTTGCTTTGAGCTTTGGTATCGGCACTATGTTAGCCGCAATTTCTGGTGGACTGATTTCAACTTTCTTTTCTTTTTCCATTCTTTCTGGGGGGCGCTACGAACTAAAGAGTTTTGTGATTGGGGTGCTGGGTGGTCTTGGTAATCCCCTAGGTGCTTTGATGGGTGGATTGATATTGGGGGTTCTTGAAGGAATTATCCCGGTTTTCATTGAAACCTCTTGGGTGCCGGTAATAGAGTTCGGCCTGTTTATTTTGATCCTTTTGGTTCGCCCCAGCGGATTGTTAGGAGCCAAGCAATGAAAAAATCACAACAAAGCTATTTGGGTTTAATCATATCTTTGGTATTTGTGATTGCTTTGCTCGTTTGGCCGATTCTTAACGGGAAGGCAACGACCAGGGAAGAAGTATTTACTATTTTGCGGGCAATTGCTCTTGCATCCAGTTTGAATATTCTTCTCGGGTACACCGGTTATGTTAGTTTTGGTCATATTGTTTTCTTTGGGTTTGGTGGTTATGCCGGTTTTTATTTTATTGCCGTTCATGGATGGAATCTATGGCCCGCGATGTTGGTTGGTGGAATTGCCTCCGCCTTGCTCGCGTTTCTGGTTGGTAAGGCAATCTTAAGATTAAGGGGCGCATATTTTGCTCTGGCAACGATTGGAATAAATGAAGCCGTTCGGGCATTTATCAACAATTTTGGGCCGTTTGGTGGCCCAATTGGGATGGCGTTAAATTTCCAAGAATATCAAAAATATGGTGGTGCATCCAGTGCCCTTCAGATGGTCTTTTACATTATGGGCGGGATCACGATACTGGTAATTTTGACCAGTTATTTTGTCAGAACCTCAAAGTTTGGTTTATCCCTTTTGGCAATCCGAGAAGATGAAGATGCGGCAGAGGTGATTGGCGTTGTAGCCCCGTCTGCTAAAACATGGGCATATGTACTTTCGGCTTTGTACCCAGGTTTGATTGGAGTGCTTTTCTTCTTTAAGAACGGAAATGTGGAACCTGTACCGGCATTTCCATTACATCTCTCAATCGAGATGATCGTGATGGTAATGATGGGCGGCCAAGGCACCGTTTTTGGACCGATCATCGGGGCGGCAGGATATCAACGAATTCGTGGCTTCTTAGTCACAAGTCCTGTGTTTAAGAACATCCAATTAGCTGTTGCAGGGATGGTTTTGCTTGTAATTGTTTTATTTGTTCCTGCGGGATTAATTGGTTGGATACGTAACCGGTTCCCAAAAACCAGGAGGGTATTCCAATGACAATTTTGTTACAGGCTTTGGGTGTAAGTAAACAATTTGGCGGTCTTATGGCGGTCAATAATGTCACTTTCGACTTGAAAAAAGAGGAAATTCTTGGCTTAATTGGACCTAATGGGGCAGGAAAAACAACCCTGTTTAATTTAATTAATGGGGTTTATCCACTCACAAAAGGAAAAATTATTTACGACGGACAAGATGTCACCTCAAAAAAGACATACGAAATGTCCCATTTAGGATTGGCCCGCACTCACCAGATTGTTAAACCACTGAATGAACTTACTGTGCGAGAAAATGTTGAGGTTGGAGCATGTTTTGGAGGAAAGGGCAAAAATCTTGCTGAAGCGGATAAGATTGCTGGTGAGGTGATGGAGTTTGTAGGCTTGATTGAACGAGCGGATCAATTAGCGAACAGCCTCAATGTCGCTCAGAAGAAGCGTCTGGAAATGGCTCGTGCTTTAGCTGCCCAGCCAACTTTGCTGCTGTTGGATGAGGTTTTGGCGGGGTTAAACCCCTCTGAAATTGCCGAAATGGTGGAAACAGTTAAGAAAATCAGAGAACGCGGTGTTTCGATCATTATGATTGAGCACGTTATGCATGCTGTGATGAATGTCTCTGATCGGATGCTTGTTCTAGATTACGGAGAGCTGATTGCGGAAGGCACACCAGAAGAAATTCAAAATGACGAGCGGGTGATTGAGGCATATTTGGGGGATCCTAAACTTGCTGAAAAATTATCCGTAAGGGCACATGGTTAGGTGGTGGTCACATGGCTTTACTAGAAATTAAAAATGTAACATCCGGTTATGGTGAGGTTCAAATTTTGTGGGGAGTTGATATGAGCCTTGAAGAAGGAAAATTAACTTCTCTGGTAGGCGCAAATGGGGCAGGAAAAACCACATTGCTGCGTACTGCTATGGGATTGATTAAACCTTGGGAAGGGCAGGTGACCTTTGAGGGACGGGATATCAGCCGACTTCCTGCACATGTTAAGGCGGAGCTGGGTTTGGTTTTGGTACCGGAAGGACGGCAGCTTTTTACGGATATGTCTGTTCGTGAGAATCTGGAAATGGGGGCATCCCCAAAACGAGCACGCTTACATGTTCAGAAAAATTTAGAGCTGGTATATGAAATGTTTCCGAGGCTCAAAGAACGACGCAACCAAAAAGCAGGCACTTTAAGCGGTGGGGAACAACAAATGTTAGCGGTTGGTCGTGGTTTAATGGCAGAACCCAAAATTTTGATGTTCGACGAACTTTCCTTGGGGTTGGCTCCGGTCTTGGTGTTGGGTTTGTTTGAAAATCTTCTTAAACTAAAGGAAACAGGATTGACGATGCTGCTCGTTGAACAAAATGTTCAAATGGCATTGGCGGTTAGTGATTATGCTTTTGTGCTGGCACAAGGAAAAGTAGACGTTCATGGTCCGAGCAAAGAATTGGCTAACGAAAAGCATGTACGAGAATCGTATCTTGGCGTACACTAGTAATGTAATCTGTACTAAAACGAATAAGGAGTAGATGCTATGCTAGTTGGTGAAAGAATGACACATCCGGTTGTTTTTGTTTCTCCAAAAATGTCAATTCAGGATGCCTTGCAATTGATGAAGAAAGAGAATATCCGGCGTACTCCTGTCGTTGAGGGAGGAAAATTGATTGGGATTGTTTCTGATAAGGATTTGCTCAATGCCTCTCCATCAGATGCAACCTCTCTCAGCGTTTGGGAACTTAATTATTTGCTGAGTAAAATAACTGTTGCTGAAGTGATGACCGGGGCTGTCATCACTGTAACCGAAGATACACCCATTGAAGAAGCAGCCCGGATAATGTCTGATAATAAGATCGGCGGATTGCCAGTGGTTAAGGATGGAAGTGTAGTGGGTATAATCACTGAAACAGATTTATTCCGCCTTTTGCTTGAACTGACAGGGGCAAGAGAATTCGGGGTGCGAGCGACCTTTTTGCTGGAAGACAAACCCGGAGAGCTTGCTAAGGTAACAAGTGCAATTGCTGAGAATGGGGGCAATGTCATCGCAATTGGCACATTTTCGGGTGATGACCAGGCTACTAGAGAAATATTAATGAAGGTTAGCGGCGTAGACGATAAAACCATCACCAAAATATTAGAGGATTATGCGATAAAAGTAAAAGACATTAGGTTTTGTTGTAACTAACGCTATCAAAAAGATTAAAAAGGCTGCCCAGTCGGGCAGCCTTTTTGTGTATATCGAACTTGATTTGCATGATGAGTGTCTAGAATTCCACTCTTTCAGGATGTGAATAGACATTAAACCGATGGCCACGAGCGTATCCAATTACAGTAATTCCAAGTTTTTGTGCTAAATTTATTGATAAAGAGGTTGGCGAGGTACGGGAAATTAGGATCGAGGTTTTCATCCTGGCGGCTTTTTGGAGCATTTCTGAACTGATCCGGCCGGTTGAGAGAATTATCTTTGGCGATGGGTTAATATTTTCTAACAAAATTTTCCCAGCAATTTTATCCAAGGTATTATGACGGCCAACATCTTCAATTTGAAAGATGATTCCATGGTCATCAGCCAAGCCAGAGGAATGCACCCCTCCTGATTTTTTATAGATATCTTGGGATTCAAACAAATTGCGGATTAATTCTAAAATCCGCTCCGGTTTAATCACGAGACCATTCAATGATACCGGTTCGATCTCGTCTAATACCGCACTTGTGTATCCTCCCGTACATCCTGATGTTCTGCGCCAGTTCTTGGGTTCTTCTATGCTTCGGTCCAGCCAAATATCCACATTGTCTTTGTGTTCGCAGACATAGATATCTTTTATTTCATCTATATTATTAATGATTTTTTCGTTGTATAAAAATCCAACAGCCAATGCTTCTATATCGACTGGTGTACACATGAAGGATAGCCAAACTTTGCCGTTTACAGTTAGGGATACGGATTGTTCTGCAATTACACCATCTTCAACATAATCGTTTTGGCCATGACGAAACTGGTGAATCTGAGTTATTTGATAGGTATTTTCCATCTATTACCTCGATTTATTACTAATTACGCTTTGTCAATCGCCACTGCACATACTTTATAATCAGGTATTTTAGCTTTGGGATCGCGTGCATCTTTGGTCAATTCATTTGCAGCTGCTTCTGCAAAATGAAACGGAATGAAAACCATTCCTTCAGGAGATCTTTCCGAAATGATGGTTTTAACTTTAATTTGGCCGCGCCGGGAACGCACTTGAATCCATTCACCTGAGTTGATGTTTAATTTACCGGCATCAAGGGGGTGGATTTCAACCGTGGGTTGAGGATAAATATCGTCCAATTTCGATCTTCGTGTCAATGTTCCGCCATGCCAGTGATATAGGACCCTGCCTGTAGAAAGGATATAAGGATACTCAGAATCTGGTAACTCTGCAGATGTTGAATAGGTTAATGGCACTAATTGACCTTTTCCGCGAGGAAAGGAATCTGTAAATAGGTAAGGAGTGCCTGGATGGTCAGCCGTGGGACATGGCCAATGGACGCCTCCCTCCCGGGTTATTCGGTTGTGCGTAATTCCCTGGAATGGGGGGGTAAGACTTGCCATTTCGTCCCAGATTTCAGATGGATTAGTATAATTAAATCCAGCACTTTGACTACGACTTAATTTTGATTCTACAAGATTTGCTAACTGACCAATGATTTGCCAATCAGGAAGCGCTTCGCCTGGCATTTCAACAGCTTTGCGTATAAGTTGGACGCGACGGTCGCTGTTGGTAAAGGTCCCTTCTTTCTCAGCAAAACTGGCGGCGGGAAGAATTACGTCAGCATACTCTGCAGTTTCGTTGAAGAAAATATCTTGAACCAATACAAAATCTAAATTTTCCATTACATGCCTGGAATGACTGAGATCTGGTTCGCTCATCATTGGATTCTCACCCATGACATAGTATGCGTGAATGGCGCCTTTTTCGGCAGCATCAACCATTTCCATGGTGGTTAAACCGGCTTCTGGATTGAGCTGGGTTCCCCAAGCCTGTTCGAATTTTGCTCGAATTTCTGGATCGGTGACTTCTTGATAGCCTGGAAATACATTTGGAAGACCACCTGAATCGGAACATCCTTGTACATTATTTTGTCCACGTAGAGGATTGAGCCCAGTTCCTGCTTTGCCTATGTTTCCCGTAAGAAGGGCAAGGTTAGCAAGTGCTAAGGCGTTATCTGTTCCATGGACACTTTGACTGATTCCCATTCCCCAATAGATTGCAGCTTTGTTTGCGTTTCCGAAGAGTAATGCGGCCTGGCGGATTTGTTCAGAAGGCACACCTGTTATCTCCTCAGCCCATTCCGGTGTGCAGTCTTGTATTGCGGTTTTGTATTCTTCAAAAAACTCCACTCGAGAGTTTATAAAATCTGAGTCGTATAAATTTTCTTGAATTATAAATTGTGCCATTGCCTGAAAAACAGCCACATCGGTTCCTGGTTTCTGCCTGAGCCAAATGGTGGCGAATTGTGTCATTTCAATTCCTCGTGGATCAATCACGATTAATTTAGCGCCATTTCGGACAACTGCTTCGCGCATAAACGTACTGATGACAGGATGTGTTTCACTCGTGTTTGAACCTGTGACTATAAAAACATCGAGGTTTTTCATCTCGGCAATTGAGTTGGACATGGCGGATGAACCGATTGCTATTTGCAACCCAGTTACTGATGCTGCATGGCATAACCGCGCACAGTGATCAACGTTGTTGGTTCCTAAAACCGCGCGAACAAATTTTTGAAAGACATAATTATCTTCATTTGTAGCCTTGGCAGAGCAAAATGTACCAACAGCATCACCCCCATACTTTGAAACAATATTACTTAGATGATCAGAGGCAATGTTTAAAGCCTCATCCCAAGTGGCACGGCGAAATCCCTCAATGCCAACTGCTTTTCGTGGATGAGATCCTATGTCCTTTCTGATCAGCGGGTATTGTAATCGTGATGGGTGGTGAACAAAGTCCACGCCAAAGCGACCTTTTGAGCAAAGCCGCCCGAAATTTGGAGCGGTATCAAAATCTGCGTCAACTTTGAATATTCGGTTATCTTTAATATGTAAATTAATTTGGCAGCCTACACCACAATAAGGGCAAGTACTTTTCACTGGAGATGAGGGGGTGATCATGCTTTTCTCTCCTTGTTTTTGCGTTCTGACCGTCTTTTCTGCCTGATGGAATCGTAATCTAAGCCTTGATCAAGAAAAAATTCAGTTTTACCTTTAAGTGCGTTTGTGGGGCAAACTGCGACACAGTTTCCACAAAAAACACAGGTTGTCTCTGGCATCGGAGATTCAAAAAATGTTGAAATCTTGCTTTCAAACCCTCTGCCGCCGAGTGATAAAGCATAAGTGAATTGTAGATCGTCGGCACAAGCCTGTACACACCTCCAACACAGGAGGCACTTTGTATAATCACGGACATAAAAGGGATTGTCGTCTAGAAATTCTACTTGTCGTTCCTCGGCTCGGGGAAACCGATCATGGTCAACTGAGTATTGTGTTATATATTCTTGAATGGTTGGCGCTTCGCTGAGATCAACACTTGTATTAAGCATTTCAAGTATCGTACGACGAGCACGAACAACCCTCTCACTATTTGTATTTACTTTCATCCCCTGGCTGATTTTAGTAACGCAGGCAGGGGCTAATGTGCGCCACCCTTCAACTTCAACTACACAAAGCCGGCAAAGGCCTTCAGAGGTTGTGGCTTCGTGATAACAAATGATGGGTGTTTGTGTTCCGGATTTCCGAATGGCTTCCATTAAAGTTGAATTTTCTTTAACTTTTATGCTTTGCCCGTCAATATTCATTTCAACTAATTTTTCTTCACTCATCGATTTATAGTTCCTTTTCGATAAATATTTCTGGCCAAAGATCTAAAGCACTTAAAACAGCTAAACCAGCAGTTTGACCTAACCCGCATAGAGATGCGTCTGTCATCGTCCACCCCACATCCTTCAAGCGAGAGATATCTCCTGGAATCATTCCCCCATTTTGGTTGCGATCTAATATTTCTACTTGTCTTTGGGTTCCTAATTGGCATGGGTAACATTTGCCACAGCTTTCGTGAGCAAAAAAGTGCCCTAAGGAAGCAATAACTTCTTTCATGTTGCGGCGTTGGTCAAAAACCATGATTGCTCCAGAGCCAAGTGACAAGCCTTTTGATCGAGCGTACTCCTCTGTAAGAAGGATATCAAGAGATTCCGGACCGATGAATTTCCCAGCTGCCCCACCAAATAAAATCCCCTGGATCCCACTATCACTCGGCAAACCACCGGCTTGGTCAAAGATCAATTCCCTCAAAGTAGTGGGTTGGGTTATTTCATAAATACCCGGTTTTAAAATATCTCCTGAAAGGGAAAACAACCGAGGACCAGGAACAGATTCAGAGCCCATTTTTTTATATGCTTCAACACCCGAGGAAAAGATTATTGGAACATTGGCAAAGGTCTCAACATTGTTGATCACTGTTGGTTTGCCGAAAAGACCATGGGTGGTTGGAAATGGGGGTTTGATTCTTGGAAAACCTCGTTTGCCTTCGATGGATTCAAATAGGGCTGTCTCTTCTCCACAAATATAGGCTCCGGCTCCACTGCGTACCTCTAATTGGAAATTAAATCCTTTCCCCATAATGTTTTCACCAAGATATCCGGTTTTCAAGGCTTGTGAAAGAATGTTATCAATCAAAGTATGAACATCAGAGTACTCTCCTCTAATGTAGAAATACCCTTTTTGTGCCCCTATCGCGTAAGCAGCAATTAAGATACCTTCTAAAACACTAAAGGGATCCCCTAGAAGAAGGGCTCGATCTTTAAATGTTCCTGGTTCTGATTCGTCTGCGTTGCAAATAATATATTTTATATCTTCTTCAGTTTGAGCGGCACCTTCCCACTTTAACCCTGTTGGGAATCCTGCTCCACCACGTCCCTTTAAACCCGAGTTTTTGACTGTCTCAATAATTGCTTTGGGGGAGGAAGTTAAAACTTGTTCCAGGGCTTGGAAACCGTTTCTCTCGAGATATTTTTCTATTGAAGGACTTGTATCTGGGTTGATATATTTTGTAAGAATTTTATTCCCATATATGTTCGGAAAAGAAATTGGGATTTGTTTATTTATTTTCTCCCGATTTGCTTGACCGATCTGAGTGGTTCCACTCAGCACTGCTGGGGCTTGATCGCAAAGTCCAAGGCAGGCAACTTTTTCGATAGAATAATCTTCTTTCGTTTGTTCAATTAAATTATTAGCCCCTTGGGCAATGCAAACTGGGCTGGAACATACCCGAAGATTAGGTTTTGTGACCGGAACTGTTGAGAGCATTGAATAAAACTCGATGACCCCAGTAACGTCAGCCAAAGGAACCTTTAAATCTTTTCCAATCATGCTGGCATGTTCTTTTGAGATGTAGCCGAATAACCTTTGGGCTTTTATCAAAGCCGGGAGAAGCATAGTTCTTCCCTGATCTTTGATAGATACTAGAAAACTCCCCAACTTATCTTCTAGTTCAACTTGATCTAACTCACTTGGGATGTTCATACCCTATATTATATAAGAAAATAAAAATTTTGGAGAAAATTTGTCTTAATTACTGATGAATTAATTTTTTATGATGAAAAAGCAACAAATGACGAGAGAGAAGTGTTATCTGATGATGTGTAGACTTTACTTAGGATTGTTTGATATAGGGTAGGTTGACAGTGAAAGTGGTCCCAATATTAATTTGTGAACTCACATCTATAGTTCCCCCATGACCTTC
>JARROY010000047.1:0-20945 GCA_037383445.1 Anaerolineales bacterium
TAACTTTAACAAATTTGGTTTGGGGGCATTGGATTGGTTTTCTAGTATGGTTAATATTATTTTCGCGTCTAGAACTGGAATACAATAAACTCAATATTAAAAAAGATCGCCTCCTTTTACCTATTATTTCAATGATGTCAGGGTGGGGCTTGCTAACGGTATGGCGGTTGACACCTAGATTAGGAATTAAACAATCGATCTGGTTTTCGATAAGTTTGATTTTAATTATTATAGGTCTGCATCAGCGAGAAAAAATCCTCGTCGCTTTGAAGAAATATAAATATGTTTGGCTTGTATCAGGGCTTTTTCTTACTGCTCTCACTTTTATTTGGGGAACAAATCCTTCAAATTTAGGTCCTAAATTATGGTTGGGATGCTGCGGAATATATCTTCAACCAGCAGAACCCCTCAAATTACTCCTGATTCTCTATTTAGCCGCATACTTTGCTGATCAACAACCATTCAGCCAAAGGTTATTACCGCTGATTACCCCAACTGCGATCATGGCTGGTTTAACACTCATGATACTCATCTTTCAAAAAGATCTGGGAACCGCATTTATATTTATAACCATTTACGCAGGCATGATTTATAGTGCAACCTCAAAAAAAGAAGTGCTAATTTTAGGTTCTTTGGTTATCGGTTTAGGATTAATAATCGGATATTATTTGTTTGATGTTGTCCAACTTAGAGTTGATGCATGGATAAATCCATGGCAAGACCCATCCGGCAGGTCGTTCCAAATCGTTCAATCATTAATATCGGTTGCGGCAGGCGGCATGACCGGTCGCGGTCCTGGAATGGGATATCCCAATTTAGTCCCTGTAGCCTATTCCGATTTTATATTTACTGCAATTGCGGAAGAATATGGCCTGCCCGGTTCAATAGCCCTGATACTGCTATTCATCTTATTTACCTACCGTGGTTTATCGATTGCTCTTAGGGCTCAAGATTATTATCAACGGTATTTATCAGCAGGCCTGACTATCTATATTGCTGGTCAAGCCATCCTAATCATTGGTGGCAATATTAGGATGCTCCCTCTCACTGGAGTTACTTTGCCTTTCTTCTCTTATGGTGGGTCATCTCTATTAACGTCGTTCATAGCAGTTTTCTTGCTCATTACAATAAATCAACATGCCACTGAAAAAATATCTCTTCCTAACGCCCTACTCCTATAGTTCATCTTCTAGTGTTTTTCCTTGCTGGTTATACCCTTTTAGCTGGCATCAATGGATGGTGGTCGATCTACCGTGGACCCGAATTAATCGATAGAACAGATAATGCCCGCAGAACAATATCCGACCAATATAACAAGCGTGGAGAGATACTGGACCGAAATTCATTACCCTTAAGTTATACGGAAGGATCCCCTGGTGATTATGTACGAGTTTATACCTATCCCGAATTTTCTAATGTTGTTGGCTATACGCAACCATTCTATGGCCAGGTTGGTATCGAATCTAGCCTAGACCCGATTTTACGAGGGCTGGATAATCAATCACCCTGGAATACTTGGTATTTCCACTTGTTATATGGACAATCTCCTCCTGGTTTAAATGTTAAACTTACTTTAGATACAAACTTACAATTATTAGCTGCACAATATCTTCAAAACACACCAGGTGCGATTGTTTTGTTAAATTCCCAGAATGGTGAGATCCTGGTGTTATATTCATCCCCTTACTTCAACGCGAATGAATTAGATTCCTTATGGGAATCCCTTCAGACCGATCCATCAGCGCCTCTCTTGAATCGCGCAGCCCAGAGTCTCTATCCGCCGGGACCTAGTCTTGCTCCATTCCTGATTGCGCAAACCTCTTCATTTGGAAACTTAACTTCGCAAATCACAAGTCTTAATTCTAACCTTGGCGGTAAAAATTTTATATGTACTAAGCCAACATCACTTCCTGCCACATGGGGTATTGTGGGAAAGGCTGGATGCCCAGGTCCTTTAGAATTCTTGGGCGATTCAATAGGTGCTGAGGAGTTAGAAAATTTATTCTTAAAACTTGGTTTTTATGATACACCCAATATCCAATTAAATTTATCTCCTCCATTCATCCCCGAAGGGATTACTAGCCCATCTAAAACATCAATGGGGCAAGGTGATATTCTTACCACTCCACTACAGATGGCATTGGCAGCAACAACGATCAGCAACCAGGGCAACAGGCCAGATCCAAAAATAATCTTGGCATCCCAGGATTATCAAGGAAAGTGGAATCTTGATCAAAATTCACAACCACTTGTCTCTGTATTTTCCCAATCATCTGCAAATAAAACAGCCGAAATCCTTCAAAATAATAACTTACCCATTTGGGAAACCACAGCGTTTGCTCTTACAGAAACAGGAGCAACCATTACTTGGTACATTGGCGGGAGTTTGCCTGAAGAGAATATGAAATATACTGTTGTTGTAACCTTAGAAAGGGAAGATGTAGATCTTGCCAAAATCATCGGACAAAGATTATTGACCGCGGTGAAAACTCCGTAAAGTCCCGGAAACTATGATCATAAAACCAATTACAGACAATTAACTAACTATGCGCAAGAAACGTCTTTTCCCAACCTGAACTACCCCAGAATTTTGAATGATTTTATTCTGATCGGAAATAGTTTCTCCATCTAATCGAACACCGTTTTGTTCAATTAATCGACGACCTTCTCCGCGAGATTTTACCAACCCAGCATTATGCAATATGTCTAAAATTGTATCTCCAGGTCCTAAAGAATATTCCGGGATGTCTTCTGGCAAATTTCCCTTTTGGAACACTTGGATAAAAGCATCTCTCGCTTGAATTGCCTGCTCTTTGCCGTAAAATATTTCAGTAATTTCTTGAGCAAGGTTCATTTTTGCATCTCGCGGGTGAATAGTTTCTTCAGAAACCGCCCGAATATAATCATCTAATTCATCAAGTTGCCATCTAGTTGCTAATTTAGCATAAATTACCATCGCTTTATCTGGAATGCTCATCACTTTTCCAAACATATCTTCTGCATCAGAATTAATGGGAATATGGTTTCCAAGCGATTTGCTCATTCTAATTTCCCCATCCGTTCCCGGCAAGATTCCCATTGTTATACCGATGTTTGGTTTTTCGCCAAGAGCTGTCATTAATTTTCTACCTGCTGTAATGATATTAAACAATTGATCGGATCCTCCCACCTGAACATCGGCTTTCATTGCGTAAGCATCATAAGCCTGCATAATTGCGTAAAATGTTTCATGTAGATAAATAGGATCTCCCTTTTCCCAACGATTTTTGAAATTATCCCGATTAATAAATTGTTGAACAGTAAAATTTGACGCAAGATGGATAAGCTCTGAGAATGTTATTTTAGACAACCAATCGCCATTATATAATATTTCTGTCTTCTCCCTGTCTAGGACTTTAAATGCCTGTTCAGCATAAGTTTCAGCATTCTCCATCACTTGCTTGGGGGTTAAAATAGGTCTAAGTTTATCTTTATCCGAAGGATCTCCAACAAGTGAAGTGTAATTACCGATAAGAAATATTACATGATGCCCTAAATCTTGAAACTGACGAAGCTTCCTCATCGTAATAGTGTGACCAAGATGTAAATCTGTTGATGTTGGATCATACCCACAATATACACGTAATGGCCGGTTTTCTTCTCGTGCTTCTTTCAAACGAACATGGAGTTCATTAGCCATTGCCTTCTGTAAATCATCATCCCCATATTCGGTACCTTGCATCAAAATTTGTACTTGTTTATCAAGATTCATTAATTCCTCCATACAATTGATGGAAATTATAAATTTTTATTCTTGAAAAAGAAAACGCACCCTCTTGGTGAGGGTGCGCGTTATTTCTCACCAACAGAAACCTCAATCTTTCTGATAATAATACCCAGCCTCATTTTGCTTTTGTTCGTTCAAATTCGTTTGATCCAATATTAAATTCAAAATTTCTTCACCTTCTTGAAAACCATAATGCGGGATTTTATCCCGGTTTAATTGTTCTAAACCAACAATATCAAAACTTATTCTTCCAGATTCTGAGACTAAATTTATTTTATCATTAAAACGCCCTCTAAAAACCTCCACGCGTTGAATTTCATCCCACCCAACACTTGATTCCTTAATCCCGTTGAAAAATCTAATATTATCTTTACTCAATCTCAAGAAAAGTTTTCGATTTTGCCAATTACCCAATGAAATAACCACAGCCGAAACAAGAAAGAACGAACCTAAAACAATCCCCCCAAGTCTAAAAAATCCTCCCACTGGGCTAATGAATAAAAATAACACAAGACAGAAGGATAAAAGCCATGCTAAAAATTCTGGTCTTCGAGAGTTTTTTATAGGTTTGTAAGTTCGAGGAGTTGACAAATCCAACATAGTTGTCCTATTATAGCATCGTTGGTAAAATCAAAATCATAATCAGTTTTATTATTATCTACTTGATAAAGATGAAAAATTTTTATTCGATATTAAGCGCTCCAGTATTAGTTTTGAATGCAAATTACGAGCCGTTGAATGTGTGTTCGACAAAACGCGCCCTCACCTTAATTTTTTCAGAAAAAGCCTCTTTGATCATGAACGGACGTGGTTTTGTTCAAACAGTTTCAATGGCTTATCCCGCCCCATCCATTATCAGGCTAGATCAAATGATCAAGCGTCCAAGACCATCGATTAAATTAACCAAACCGGAGATTTTCCGTAGAGATAACTACACTTGTCAATATTGTGGTCAAAAAGAAAGTAAACTGACAATCGATCATGTTATGCCGAGGCATTTAGGTGGTAAACATGTTTGGGAAAATTTAGTCACTGCATGCCCCTCTTGCAATCACAAAAAAGGTGGCAAGACAACCTCTCAGGCAAATATGCATCTATTAAAAATTCCCCGTGCTCCAGAAGCCTCAGCTGAATACAGGTTTGGAAGATATTTAAGATCTAATAATGAGTGGCTGCCATTTGTAAAAGGGTGGTAATTTATCGTAGGTGAAATATACTTAAAAATCTATAATATCAAAATCCTCAGCCATTCTAATTTTCCCCGAGAAATAATTAGCAGCTTCATTTACCAAATCCTGATAATTGAACCCACCCACCGGGTAATGAATCAAAAACAACGAATCTACATTTGCTCGTTTAGCAAGTTGTCCTGCCTGAGCGGCGGATGAGTGTCCTGCAGATTCCCCAGCAGATTCATGAATCAAAATATCCGCATTTTGAGAAAGGCCAAATAAGCTTTCGGTTGGTGCTGTATCGCCTGAATAAGCTAAAATTTTCCCAGAATTTTTAAACTCTATTCTTAACCCTATCGCAGGAATAAAATGTTTTACAGGAGAGGAGAATACGTTAAATTCTTCCACATCAAGTAGCAAGTGAAGATTTTTGTCTGGTATCAAAATAAAATCGACATCATACGAATGCCAATTTTCCCATTCAAAGGCGACTAATAACTCTTGCATATATTGAAGACAATGTTCATTCCCATAAATTCTTAATGGTTTTTCCCTACCAGACAATCCAAGTGCCATTAGCAATAGTGGGATTCCTGCTACGTGGTCCGGGTGAAAATGCGTCATGATAATATCTGATAGTTGGTCTACTAATAAATTTGCTTGTAATAAACGTGAATAGGGATTTGCAGGTCCATCGATGAGAACCAGACGATTTTCTCCAACCAAAACCATGTGTGTATTCTCATGAGTTTCATCTGGGACATTGGTTGCAGTACCAAGGATAACGAGTTTTGGCATAGTATTCTTTTTTCCTTCTAAGATCTATTATTAATTCTTTAATTTGTAAAAAGCCAAATAGCCGTTCTAGGTGTTACGAGGACTTCCATAATTGCCGCAAACAACAGTAAGGGAATGACCAATCCTATCATAATTTTAGCCCAATCGGCCAATGATCTTACAAATCCCTCCGAGATTGGTTCGCCTTTACTTGGGGTAGCAAGACTAGCACCGATTTTTAATAATGCAGCTCCAAGCAGTAGAATTGCTGGGATTTCAAAAATCCCATGAGGTAACACCAATCCTGTTATATATTTCCATGCGGGAATCCCAATTTCCGAGAAGGGGACCATAAAAAAAGCTATTAGTGCTATTGGAATTAAAAGCACCAAAACACCCGCAATTCCAAAAGAAATAATCCCTAAAAGTGTTCCCAACAACATTGATCGAATATTATGAAACAAAATATAAATAATTGTCTCACCTGAAAACAAGTTCATAAAAGGTGAATTTTGAAAATTAGCAACCCCATCCTTAATAGAAAACCAATCCAATGGGATTTTAAAGATTTCCGCTTGATTGATTCCAAACCACCATGCCCCGGAAATCAGGATAAACATGCAAGCGAGTGGTAACGCCATGATTTTGATAGTTGGAAAAACTTCTTTTCGATACCATTCGAAAACTGTCTTGGCACTACCCCAAAAATTCTCCTTAAAAATAGAAATCATCCATCGTAAATTTAATTGATCAAATTCTTGGCCGATCAACTCTTCCCTATTAAAATGAGTGATTCCAACACGGATAAATAGTAAAGTTAGAATCCCTAAACCAAGAACCACCCACCACAAATCTTTATAATTTCCCCAAAACATTGTAATCGCTTCCCATTGAATGAGGAAAGCCATAGGAACCACGATAAATGAGGTTAATAGGTTGGCTGACCTTACTGTGGTTGACTGTGTAGATACCACAACAGCGGCACTGACCATCACAGACGCTTGAGTAATCGTCAAGAAGGTTACCAAAATCAGCAAGGGAATATTTGGAATAAATCCGAATTCCAAATAAACGCCAAATATATACACGAACATTCCAATAAAAGATCCAAAAAGTGGCGGGAACATGACTGAGATTAATTTTCCGATATATAATTCCCAATCTTCTAGTGGACTAGCCAATAAAGGCTCAATACTTCTCCGTTCTTTTTCACCAACGAAACTCTCGGTTGCAATCACGAGAGACACAGTAACCGGGAAAAAACCAACCACTAAATTGATCATTGCCCCTACCATTTCCAATTGCTTGCAAATAGATTTTTTCAAGACTTCGGGAGACCTCGTTAATAAATACAACCTTTAGGCCATCATTTAATAGTAATTCAATCAATAAAGGATGTATTTCTTGCGGGTTATCGCAGGAAAAAATTAAAGAATTTGATGTTACATTCTTAATATCAACCAAACCGGCAATCCGATCATTCAATGAATCGAACCTATTGGAAAATTGAATTTCATAAAGCGGTGGACCAAGCAATTTCTGACGCAGTTCTGCAGGAGAACCACTTTCTAAGATCTTTCCATCTTTAATAATCATTATTCGATCAGCCAATTCCTCAGCTTCGGATAAATTATGGGTGCATATAAGAATTGTTCGTTCTTCTGTTTGCAAATCCTTAATCATTTTGCGAACCAAATGGGCACTTTCCGGATCCATCGCAGAGGTCGGTTCATCCAACAGCAACACGGATGGATTATGAAGCATGGCACGAGCCAATGCTAATTTTTGGCGCATACCTTTTGAATATTCACCTACGCGCTTATTGGCGGAAGTTTCTAAGCCAAAGTGACTTAATAACTGATTCACCCTTTTTATTCTATCGTGAGAATTTATATCAAATAATTGACCAAAAAAATCTAGGTATTCTTTTGCGGGCATCCGGTTATATAAACCATGGTTTTCAGTCAAAACTCCAACGGAAGAACGTACTTTTTTAGGTTCGCTGATCACATCAAACCCATTAACAATGGCGCGACCGCTTGTTGGTCTTAATAACGATGTTAGCATTCTAATCGTTGTGGTTTTTCCCGCCCCATTCGGACCCAATAAAGCGATTATCTCACCTTTGGAAACAGAAAAATTTATAGAATCAACAGCAATGAAGTCCTCAAATTTCTTAACCAGGTTTTGTGAAACAATCATAAATTACCTCAGAAGAAGATAATTGCCAAATGTTAAATTTTCCATCCCTTTCAGGATGGCTGTTTATGATGTTCTCTTCGATGCCGCCAAAATAAACCCCCTATGGCAACAAATATTACCACTACCATAAAGGTCTGATTTGCGTTGAATCCACCTATTTCTGATGCATCCAACCGGAAAAAATCAAGAATAATCCGAATTGTGGGGTAACTGATTAAATAGAACAAAAAGACATCCCCTTGCTTCAACCAGGGACTTAACTTTTTAGATAACCACAACAAAGCGAAGACGGAGGCTAAATTCCATAGAGATTCATATAAAAATATTGGGTGGTAGTAAGCTTGATCCGCATAATTTGCTAATCGGTGTTCAGGATCAATGTAAATCGCCCAAGGTAAATTAGTCGGTGCGCCGTACAATTCTTGATTTACAAAATTACCCCAACGGCCAATTGCTTGCCCGAGTGGAATTGCTGGAGCAAAAACATCTATCCATTCTAAAAAAGATTGTTTTTTTCTCCATGAAAACCAAAGAAAAACTAGCAATCCACCAATCACCGCCCCGGGTATCCCAAGACCACCCGCCCTTAAATTTATCGCTGCTAATGGATTTTTTAGATAGTATTCTGTAGTTATACCCTGTGCAATCATCGATGGTGGGGGGGTAAAAATATGCCATAACCTAGCTCCAACAATACCCCCAAATAACACCCATGGAATAGAATCAAATAAAAAATTCTCATCCATCCCTTTTCTTTTTACCTGACTATTTACTAATAATATCGCTGCAACAACCCCACCCATTAAGATTAAACCATAATAATATATTTTAAAACCGAATATTGAAAAATATTGCGAATAAAAACTGATCATGACATACCTGTCAAACTATTCGGACTGTCTTTTTACATCAGAAATGCGTTGAAACGCAGTTAAGTTGGCCAGAAATGCTACCAAAGCAACACCAATCAGAGGCTGAGAAATTATCAGAGATGGACCGATAACAATCATTCTTTCAAAACGAGTTAGAATCCCCACCTTGGTTTCCATTCCTAAACTTTGAGCCCTTGCTCGAGTATACGAAACTAAAACAGAGCCTGATGAAGCCAGAAAAGTTAATACTATTCCGAGAATATTATTTTGAGTAATAAAAAACCAAAGTATTCCAACGTAAATGATAATCTCAATATATCGATCACTTACCGAATCTATAAACGCCCCAAATTTGGTAACCTCTTCACCAGCTCGTGCCACAGCACCATCTAAAGCATCGATTGGTCCCATAGCTAAAATGATTGCACCACCCAGTACCAGTTTTCCTTGGGAAACAAAATAGCTGCCAATAACCGTTCCCAAAAGGCCAAACAATGTAATCCAATTTGGTTTTATTCCTAAGGAATGAAAAAATAAACCGATTTTCAGGAGCGGTAATTTAAATAAAATCCGTAATCGTTCAGTAAAAGTTATTGGAGCCTTTTTCTCAATATGATGTTCTACCAAATTCACACCTCGTAAGAAATATTATCGGTTTATTTTACCCCATATCGTCCAGATCATCTTGATCGATTAATATATCCCGTTCTTTGCCACCACCTCTTGAAGGACCTACGATTCCCATATCTTCCAATTCATCCATGAGCCGAGCTGCTCTAGGATATCCAATTCTTAACCGACGCTGCAGCATGGATGTGCTTGCCCTCCCAGTTTGCGAAAGTAACTCAATTGCTTCCTGCACCAGGTCGTCCTTATCGGCATAAACTTCCTCTGCCTCTATCATTTCTTCCCATGGAGACTTAACTTCTTCGACACCAAAGGTTTGCTGCCAATATGAAATGATATTTTCGATTTCTTTATCACTAACGTGAACACCCTGAGCCCGGATTGGGGCGCCCTCTTCAGGATTCAGAAACAGCAAATCTCCGCGTCCAAGCAGGGTTTCCGCTCCTGAAAAATCCAAAATAACTCTCGAATCAATCCCTGATGCAACGGCAAAGGATATTCTTGCGGGAAAGTTAGCTTTAATCAAACCAGTCACCACATCTGTACTTGGTCTTTGAGTAGCAATTACGAGATGAATACCTGTTGCCCGCGCCATTTGAGCCAAACGAACAATTGTTGCTTCAGTTTGCTCTGCAGCTGACATCATCAAATCTGCAAGTTCATCAATCATGACGACAATTCTAGGTAATGGTTCATAATCTTTTCTGCGTTTTACCTTGCGATTGTAACTATCAATGTCTCGGGCACGTAATTCCTCGAGCAACTTATATCTTTCTTGCATTTCAACAACCACCCAACGCAACACATTACTGATACGTTCTAAATCTGTTTCAACCTTTCCTATTAAGTGAGGCAAGCCATTGAACCGGACAAGTTCAACCATCTTTGGATCAATCATTACAATTCGCAGGTCTTCTGGGGTATTATTCATGGCTAAGCAAGCTGTCAAAGCAGCTATACATACCGATTTTCCGGATCCCGTTGTGCCTGCAATTAGTAAATGGGGCATCTTTATTAAATCAGCCACAACCGGCATGCCGCTAACATCCCTACCAATGGCTATTGCCAAAGGTGAACTTACATTATAAAAAATCTCAGATTCTAAAACAGATCGCAGACCCACGATAACAGACTTTTTATTCGGCACCTCGATTCCAACATATGGACGCCCAGGAACTGGGGCTTGTATCCGCAAACGTTCAACAGACAGCGCTAAAGCGATGTCCTTACGTAATCCAGAAATTTGAGCCACTCTAATTTTTTGCCGATTCTCCTCGCCCTCACCTCCTGCGACAGAACGTTCCAAGTAACCTGGCTCTAATGCAAATTGAGTGATCGTAGGTCCCACCTTAAATCCGACTACTTTTACTGGAATTCCAAACTCAGCCAAGGTTTTTTCTATTAACCCCGCTGTCTGGTTAATATGTCGTTCATTCGGTTTATATCCCGCTCCAACTTGTAAAATCTCTAGAGGAGGTAGCCGGTCATCCCGCTGAACTAAATCTGCAACCTTATCAGGTTCGTTGTGTTCAACTTTAAATTCCTTGCGGTATTCTGGGGGTAATGCTACTTTTCGACTGGCAACATTCCGTTTATTTTTACCATTTTCAGCAGAATCATTTACACCAGATACAACAACAGCGGGAGGGTCAGAAAATTGGCCGAGATCTATTTCATCATTTGCTTCAATTAAACTCTCAATTTTTTGAATCGCTTTACCAAATAACTGCAACCCAAACATTATCCCCAAAATGGCAATCAAAGATAAAAACAGAACCTTTAATGCTGATGATAGACCTCCAGGTAAAGGGGACATAAGAATTCCAATAAATTCTGAAATCCCCCATCCAACAACCCCTCCATCCAGGCCATTTTCTGCTCTTTCAAGAGAATTTCCTCCAAAAATTGATAAAAGAGCCATCACAGAAAAGGCACTAAGTTCTAACCAAATGACTTTTCTCCAATCGCGAGCGACCAAAGGTTCAGAATCTTTTTGCAATAAAAATAATCCGGCTACTCCACAAGCGATGATAAAAAACATACTCCCCCAACCAAACCAATGACGTAACAGATCAGCCCAAGGCGTTATCCAAACCCCACTGGTCAAACCAATGAACGCTAGGAGAGTAAGCAAAGCCACCAGAATTAAGAGAATACTCAAAATATCCCTGGCATAACGACGAAATTTCAAAGCAATATCAAGCAATATTTGGCTTTGGAGAATTGTTTGGACTAGAATATTTTTCTGTGGTTTTTTCTTTTTTACGAAACCGATAACCAGTCATAAAGACCCTTATTCTTCAACTAATCTTAAACTCATCCGCTGCCGTTCTGAGTCAACCAAAACGATTTGGACATTAACGTCCTGATCCTCGGTGAATAAATCTTCAGGCAGGAGATTTCCACCACAATTCATCTCCGAAATGTGAATTAAACCTTCCAATCCATCTTCTAATCGCGCAAATGCACCAAACTTAACAATTTCTGTAATTTTGGCTGGTAACACTTTTCCCTCTGGGTAACGATTATTTACTTCTTTCCAAGGATTAGGTTTTGTACGCTTTAAACTTAGTGAAACTCTACACTGATCACGATTTATTTGAAGGACCAAAACATTTAAAATTTGATTGATTTTAGCATGTTCCCGCGGGTCAATCACTCTTCCCCAGGAAAGTTCAGAAATGTGGACCAGCCCCTCAACTCCCCCTAAATCAACGAAGACCCCAAAGTCAGTAACATTGGTTACCCTTCCAGTAACTATTTTCCCAACCTCCAAATCATCCAGCAATTTTTGCCGTTGTCCTGGCTCAGATTGAGCAGCTCTTTCAGATAAAACTATCCTCCCTCTTCGTTGGTCACATTCGATCACTTTCAAACAAAGACGCCGTCCAATAAATTCTTCGAGTTTTCCCATACGAGATTCTTCATCCAGAGTAAGAACATCATCTAAATGGGAAATAGGTACAAACCCTTGAACTCGTTCTCCGCAAATTAATAATCCCCCTTTATTAAAATCAATGACCTCGCCAGTAATGACAATTTCTTCATTGAATAACTCCCTGACATAAGACCAATCAATTTCAACCTCATCTGCGTTCTCTGATTTTGCATCTACTTTCTTGATTTCAGGAAGATTTTTTGGTTTTGTACGAACTTTTCCAATACAATCATCTTCCATTACTGAAGCCCACCACCCCTCACCCAGACTTTCCATTTCCCCTGAAAATTCGAGATCTTTATTACTCATCAGACAACTCCCATTATCTCTAAGATCCTCTTTCCTTCATTTCCATCTCAATAATCGTGTTCGCAAGAGCTTCGATAGCAATTCGCTGCTTACGATATAAATCTGCTTCTGAAACGGCTAATCGTTTAGCAATTTCTTTAACTTTCCTGCCTTCTAAAAATTTCATTTCTAATATATTATACAAAATCCACTCAGGAGTGTATCTTCTATCTCCATTAGGTTTTATCTGCTCCATCGCATTGCGAAGAATGGTTCGTAATGCATTTACAGGAATATTATCATGTTCATTTAGAGATTCCTGAACCACTTTCAGGTCTAGCAAAGGACTCTCAGTCAATTTTGGCCCTCCCCAATAATGACTCAAGGCGTCTTTAACCCATTGAGAAAAGTCCTTAGGTGGTTGAAAATCATCAAGTTCACGCAAGACCTCACTTTGATCAAATCGAAAAGCTGCCCTTAAACGCTGAATTAATGCCACTTTGGGGCTAAGTTCTTGTAAAGACATAAGTACTTTCCGCTGTAAGCTACGATCTTCTAAAGCCATAGCAGCCCTATTTCCTAAAACTTTTAAGGCATCTGCTAAATCTTCTTCCAATTCTTGATCTTCTGATTTTCTAAAAACTCCCATAAGACCTATCAGGTCATTGTGAATGGAATTATATAATGGGTATAACCAATAATTGCCCCAAACGAGCACCTCTGTATCTTTACCAGAATCTGCTTGCCCTGAAATCGAACCGTTAAGTGATTCAGGCGTAAATTCCCCAATTTCTCCAGCCCGCACAACGATTTCCCAGCTACCACTTTCAACAGCAGCAACAAACCCCTTTGACACTTGAAAGTGATCACACACACCTGCTAATATTGCCTCCAAAAATTGCTTGAGGTCCCCTGCGCTGATCATCTTTTCTGATAAGGATTGGAGTAGATAATATTGGTCACCGTCACCTCTTTGTAACAACCATCGATCAATATAAGGGAATACCAATGTTATCAAATGTTCCGAGATCATTACGGAAATCACCGATACAATCGGAATTGCTACCATATAAGGGGTGCCAATAACATCATTTAGCTGATTGGTAAGGGTTATCAAGAAAAGCATTAGGAATACGGTAATCGGGCCACGTAATACCCATTTCAACAATCGGCTTCGTACAATTCTATCTGGCCATGGAACACCAAAAAAGGCTACCGCATAAGCCATAAGTAATAAACAAAGGAATATACCAATATTTCCAAAAATCACGAGTGCAATAAAGATGAGAGAAAATTTTTCTGCAAAGGATGAACCAAGCTGCATATAGGGATAGGCTCCAACAGCCAAGAATATTACTCCCACCAAAAGGTATGTTAACCGCCTTCGACTAACTCTGAGCTTTGTTCTCCGATACGCTCGCCAAATACCCACACTGGCTAAAACAACTGAAATTAAATAATAGAACGTGA
Organism: Anaerolineales bacterium; assembly: GCA_037383445.1. Classification (GTDB taxonomy): domain Bacteria; phylum Chloroflexota; class Anaerolineae; order Anaerolineales; family UBA11579; genus UBA11579. Next base: position 14,113 of record JARROY010000047.1, read on the forward strand.
AACCAACCGACAAGGTGGTTGGTGTGGGATGAGGATAAACTGCACTATTAAATGTGGTTGGTCCCAGTAATTGATTAAAAATTAAGGCAATAGTTAAACCCCCCGAAACAATATACGATGCAATAATCACACGTCTCCTTCTTCCTCTAGATGGTCTCCCAGTTGTTGCTAGTAAGGAATCAGAAAAATGCTGGAGTGCGGGTGGCAAAAATAGGATCCCAATCCACTGGAATCTCAGCCAAAAAGAGACCATAGCCGAATCCACAACAGCACCGCTTATTGCTTCTCCAGAAAAAATTACTACGATACAAGCTAAAACCACAGCAAATGATTGTGAAACTCGGTCGCGCAAATTAAATGTCAAGGAACGTATAAACAGCGAAAGCGCTGTAATAGCGATCCCTGCTTCAAATATTTGGTTTATTGCTCTCAAAATATTTTCAAAATCAAACATCTAAATTCTTCACACTCTCCGGCCAAAAAAGATGGCAATATCTTGGTTGGGATAATATCGATCACTAAAACCACAAAATTCAAAACCAAGCTTATTCGCCATATTAATTGCCGGATAATTTTTTGATTGCATTTCAAGTTGAATTTGAGCATACCCTTTTTGGCTTAACCAAGTTTGAACTGCAAGTATCAATGAGGATCCTATCCCTTGCCTTCTTAATCGACGCAATACAACAATATCGGAAACCATTCCAAGGATTTTTGAGTTTTCAGTTAAGACGGTTGCATATCCTACTGGTTCGCCATCACTATGAGCTACTAATGTCAAATCATATCTTTGCAATCTTTCTGAAAAATCGTCTACATCGTGTGGATACGAGACCCGCATAGATCGAGGTAATTTCACCTCCTTAAATCGAATTGATATCTCCTTCTCGTCTGAATTAATCTCCATTTGCCAAACAAAATCTGTATGATAACTATGATCAATTCGTTCTAGGTATGGAAGATCTTGAACTGCTAATGGAAGAATTTCAATATTTGCCATCAATTTTCCCTGTTATGGATTTCCAACGCGAATAGGTACACGGCATGGTTCATAATCTTCACCGTCATGGGTTGTTACCCGTAATTGTAGTACGTAACTTCCAGGAGGCGTTAATGATGAATCCCATTCCATCAAAACCCCTTCTTCCGTAACAAGGGTTCGATGCGCTTGAATCGGTAGCCAAAGAGCTTCCTCAGCTTTTGCCAATTCAATAATGTAGGCTCCAAAATCATCTACATTTACAATTCCTTTAATCTCTACCACCCCTCTAATTTCTTCATTTGGCAAAGGCGATGTGATCATAATTTTCTCAGGGTCGCAAGCCGATGGATCCACTGCAACAGTAGGCAAGGGCGTAGCTGTAGCCAACGAATCTTGGGTTGACTGAATGCCAGATGAATTGTTTTCTCCAGAAATTCCATCTGCCCCATCCGAGAAACCTAAATAATTACCAGCTGACTCCGCAGAATCCAATATCGGTTGGGCAAATGTTACCAGACTAAACACGCCAACGCCAACTAAAAGAATAACAAAAATTGATAATGCAGACCGCGTTAATCGTCTTTGCGCTCCAACCTGTTCAAGCCCAAAAACAGAACCTCTTAACTCCTGCCACGCAGCGTAGAAACGCCATCCATAGACAACAATTCCAATTGCCAAGATGAAATAAATAACCGACTCATATTGCTGAAAAAAACGAATTGCATCACTCATAAATTTTTACAAAATTACAGGGATTTAAGAACTCCAGTCACCAAAGAAATTAATTTTGGGACCAATAATTTTCCAGCTTCAAAAACCTCTTCATGAGTTGTTATTGTGCTTCCATCCAGATTGGCTTTGTTAGTGATCCCAGAGATTCCTAACACCCTCATTCCGCTATGCTTTGCGACTGTTGCTTCAGGAACAGTAGACATTCCAACCGCATCCACCCCAACCGCTAATAAGAAACGTAAATCCGCAGGAGTCTCAAAACTCGGGCCTGCCAAACAAACGTATACACCCTCTTGCAGGTGAATCTGTTTTTCTTGCGCTACCCTCCTGGCAATTTTATGAATTTCCCTGTCATAAACTTGGCTCATATCAGGAAAACGGGTTCCAAATTGTTCTAAATTTGGACCACGAAGAGGACTTTGTCCAGTCATTCCTATAAGGTTCAAATGATCTGTTAGCATCATAAGGTCGCCTGGTTCAAATTTCGGATTTACCGCCCCGGCAGCATTGGTTATGATGACCGTGTCAATTCCTAATCGTTTCATAACTCGAATTGGCAAACCAACCTGGGACATCTCATATCCCTCATAAAAATGAGCTCTCCCCTGCATCACTAAAACAATCTTACCCTCAAGTTCCCCAATAACCAATTGTCCAGTATGACCATAAACAGTTGAAACTGGCCAACTATCCAATTCGGAATAAGGTATCTTATCTGCATCTTTGACAGATTCCGCTAAAGCACCTAATCCAGACCCCAGGATCAAGCCAATCGTTGGTTTGTGTTTTGTTTTTCCGAGAACCTGATCTGTAACATGATCAATTATTTCAATGGTTAAAAAATTCGTCATTTCGACCTCCTATAAAAACTTATTTGTTTCGATTCATTTTTCTGATCAGCACACGGGTAGAGTACCGATTTCTGTGGCCTAGTTTTCTCTGGATTTCTGCTGTGGGAAGACCTTCTTGTAACATCATTTTTATGTGGGTATTTCTAAGAATTCTAGGGGATAAGTTAGCATTCAAGTTAGCTTTAATCCCCCATTCTTTAACCATCTGCCAAATACCTTGCCGGCTGATTCTTCCACCCATTTGGCTCACAAAAAGAGCTCGCTCATCTGTAGAATGAGCAAATTGTTTTCTCCCGTCAAGAACATATTGGTTAATAAATTCCATTGACTTCTTGATCGACAACTCATAATAAGTTCCATTATTGGATATTTTTACGACAGCTCTCTTCAAATCTAGATCATCTATATCAATGGTAATAATTTTTCCAATTGATAAACCAGTTTCAAGCATCATAGAAATAATCGATGTATCGCGGATAGTCTTTGCAGTATCTGCTTTTGTTAAGGCTGAAAAAAGACGTTTAACATCGTCATCATTCAGATATTGGATTTCACGATTATATATTTCTTTCCAAAGGTTCTGCCCCCATTTTAGAACCTCATTAACTTCTTTTTTAGAAAAATTTCCTGTTTTAGATAGGAAAATCAAAAATTGGCTTAATGAAATCTTTCGGCGATGCAAAGTACTTGCAGCGAATCCCTTGTCTTTTTCAGAATCTAAAAACTTTTTTATGATTTCCGAGTTTATATCATCAGCAAGCAGCCCGCGTCCAGAATAATCTTCTACAAATTTAATAAAACGCTTCAAATCGCTTGAATATGCATGAACCGTATTGTCTGATTTATCCCCTGTTATTTCTAAAGTTTTAAAGTAAGTATTAAGATATTCCATATCTATAAAACAATAAATAACTATTGACGCATTCGTGAAGGTATTCTCAATTATATCATCGGAATAATTTCATTACATAACTTAACAGCCAACTAAATTAGCATACATATAAAAAGGAGCGCCAACCCAGTATTGACGCTCCTAGGTAGATAGATTTTTTTCTTTACGGGGAATCCGAATTATAAAACCAATCGTAGGCATAATATGGTGTATTGTTACTTTCAAAACGTATAGCTATTTGAGTTAAACCATGAAGGCTTGCTGGAATTGAGAAAGTAGCTGTGAATGTTCTGGAAGATCCTGTTGAATAGGTGTCAACCACAATTCCTCCAACGCCTTGAGTTCCTATAGCACCCATACGTACTGTATAGGTATCGTTTCGAGTAAAGTTGGTTCCCGTTACAGTTACTGTTGAATCCTTAGAAACTCCAGTGATCTGGGTATTGGGATGAGTTCCTGCTGACAGCATCCAGTCCCCATTTGAGGGATCTGATATTCCATCAGCACTGTAACCCTCTTTGTTTTGGAAATAATCATACACAAAATGCTTAGAGCTAGTGCTTTCCATTCGGATAGAAATGTAATCGCTACCATACAACTGAGGTGGAATTGGGTAGGTGGCGATAAACGAACCGCCTTCGCCTGAAGTTTGCGTACCGATAACAAACCCATTTATTCCTCGAGTACCCATCGGACCCATTTTTACAATAAAATCCTTATCAGGTGGGAAATTAAATACTTGAAGGGTGACCTCGCCATCTGGAACAACGTTTAATATATTCGTGAAAGGAGTGGCCTTACTATCGTATTGATAAGTTGAATCTCCAACATATGTTGTAGTGAAAAATCCTTTTGGTGCAACAGATGCATATCCATCATCATAAATAAATGCCATAGACCCGCTATGTCCATTAAATGCATTGACGACAGCAACTTTAAGTTCATCTGCATCTTTTAATGAGTCGGGGATATCAAAGGTTTTTGTAAATCGAGGTCCATTCGTTTCATCCGCGTAGCCAACTAAGATGCTAGGAAAATTATCGTTATTTACTCCGATAAAAATTGAATATGATCCTTCATCATAGAAATCATTGAAAGCTACATTAAATGTCTTAGGATACCCTTGTTTACCGATCCAAACAGTTGGTCCGTTAAAAATACCTACCGATTTTCCTGCAGATTGCGCTGATGACCTGTGAACAGGAGTAAAAGACATTTCTGTTTTAAAATTAAACCCTGTATCATTAGCAAATATGTCATATCCATGGCTGTTATCGGATTTGTCCCATACATAAATTGCCAAATGGGTTTGATGTCGAATTTCCTTAGGAATATTGAAAGTTCTGGAATAATTTATACCTTTCGCATCGGAAAGAGATCCAACATGAATGGCATCGCTCATATAATTACCAGGAATTCCTATATAAACTTGATATGTTCTTCCCTTAGGAAATTCAGCGACCCGAATGGTAACGCTTTCACCCCTTGTAACATCCGAAACCCAGAACTTCGGGCCACCATTTGGGATCTTCACTGATAAATCATTACTTTCATTTGGCGCTGCGAAGACTGTGGCAGGCATTAAAATTAGTGCTACCAAAAGAACAAATAGGATTTTTTTCATCATACACTCTCCTGCAAATTAGAGGGTAATCTTTGCCTCTTGTTTTCACTATACATCAAAACCATATTCCAAGCCATTAAACAAATGCATCATTTTCATCACATTTTATTAACCAAATCTAGTGTTTTTGAAATAAATATCAAAGCATTCAGCCTCTCAAAAAAGTGATTTTTATTAAGAATATAAACATTAGAGCGAAACAACTTTCGTTGAGGTGAATGAATATAGTGTAAAATAGCCATTATCGAGGTTCAAAATTACCTCCAAATACAAATATCATGAAAAGAAAACAGTGTCATTAGTAAATAATCTACTTTGATTTTCTAGCCAAAAAGCAAATCTTTTGGAAGTGCTAATTTAAATATCAAAACAAGACAAGAGAGTAAAAATTGAACAATCCAGAAAATCCATTCCAAATCAATAATAGGCAAGAAATTAGTGAGCTGAATAATAAAAAGCCAAATCACAACTTTCTTAAATCAATTCTTCCTCTCATCATTGGATCAGGAATTTTAATTACCCTAGATCAATGGACGAAATCATTAGTGATAAAGAACATTTCCTTTTTGGGAACTTGGCTGCCAGAAAGATTAGCTCATTTGACCTCGGAATTTAGGATTGTTCATTGGAGAAATAGCGGGGCTGCGTTTGGCATGTTTTCTAACGGGAATATTATTTTCCTTATTCTTGCAGTGATTGCATCCATATTTATCATTACTTTTTACCCGATGATAGAGAAAGGTGAGTGGTCGCTCCGAATAGCCATGATTTTACAATTAGGTGGAGCGGTGGGCAATATGTTGGATCGAATAAAATATGGTTATGTGATAGATTTCATTTCTATTCGAAACCTTCCAGTTTTCAATATTGCTGATTCTTGTATTTCATTGGGGGTGATATTACTGTTAGTTAGTGTACTAGTCCAGGAATTTAAGGCTCAAAAAAACCGAGAATTACCCCAAAACATTTCTTTATCAGAAGTTTCTAGAAAAGAGAAAACCGAATAATGGAATCTGAGGTGCTAACCTTTCATCAACTTTTTGAAACAAGCCACCGCCTAGATCACTTTTTAGTAAATCAATTTCCAGAATTATCAAGATCCTACCTCCAAAATTTGGTTAAAAAAGGAAATGTAAGTGTAGACGGTAATATTATCTATAAAACAGGTTACAAACTGGATGGGGAAAGGGTAATTTCGATAATTCTACCTCCTCCTGAAACTTCGAAATTAACTCCCGAACTAATGCCTTTAGATGTTTTATTTGAAAATAAGGACGTTTTGGTTATCAATAAACCTGCTGGAATTGTCGTACACCCCTCAGCGGGCCACAAAACTGGTACCCTCGTTCATGGGCTACTTGCTTACATCCCTGACCTAGAAGGAATTGGTGGAATCAAGCGACCCGGGATTGTTCATCGCTTGGATAAAGAAACCTCGGGGGTGCTTATCATCGCTAAGAATGATAGAGCCCACCGGTTTCTGCAGGAACAATTTAAACAACGACAAGTAAAAAAATCATATTTGGCATTAGTGGATTCGAAACCACCTACTCCAACTGGTAGAATTGAAGCCTCCATCGGACGAGATCCAAGTCATCGCCAACGCATGGCGATTGTTCCCGAAGGTAAGGGCAAATTGGCGATCAGTGAATACAAAACCATTCAATCTTTTACCAATCATACGCTTCTTCAAATAAGGATCCAAACAGGCCGAACCCACCAAATTAGATTGCATATGGCTTTCTTAGATTG
>JARROY010000048.1:0-12759 GCA_037383445.1 Anaerolineales bacterium
CAAAATCATGCTCCAGGAGGGAGGCCATCACTGCAGAGACCGCGATGATGGCCACCAAAATAAACAAAAATTTCCAATTCTTACGAACATTTACTTCCATAGTTATTTCTCCTCGTTTAAAATAATAGTGAATTTCTCCTCAGGCTTTTCGCCGCCAGTTTAATTTTAGAAACCACTGCACGCTGTGTCAATCGGGTTGCACAAACGTGCAAAAACAATGACAAGATTGAATTGGTATGGTGAAAAATATTTCAATTAGCTTGCAAATATGTGCAAAACTGAAGTATAAAAGAATTGGCAAGGAGAAGTGAATTGATGAACGATAATGAGAGACTGGCTGATTCAATCAAAGCCGCCCGGATGTATTACTATCAGGATATGACCACCGATGCGATTGCCAAGGAACTGAATGTATCCAGATCCACGGTCTCGCGTTTGCTCAGCTATGCCAAAGCGCACGGTTTGATCGATATTCAAGTCATCGACCCGACCGAAGAACCCAACCGTTTGGCAAACATCATTCTGGAAAAATTTCAGATTAAAAATGTGCATGTTGTCGCAGTATCCGAAGTGGCTGGAGAAGTGGAGTGGCTCCAGCGGGTGGCGAACTACACTGCCAGTTATCTCAATACCCTGTTTAGTTCCAATATGATCCTCGGGATTGCCTGGGGGACGACTCTGACAGCGATTTCCACCCATCTATTGAGAAAAACTACGCATAATGCTCAAATCGTGCAACTGAATGGGGCTGGCAATACCGAATCGATGGGGATTGAATATGCCAGCCAGATTATCATGCGTTTTTCTGAAAATTATCAGGCTCGAGCACATCTCTTCCCGGTCCCCACTTTTTTCGATTATCCCGAGACAAAAACTGCACTCTGGAAAGAGGGGAGTATCAGGCGAATTCTTGATTTACAATCCAAAACAGATTTGCTGCTCTACAGCATTGGGGCAGTTAATGCCGGGATTCCCAGTCATGTGTACAGCGGCGGCTACCTACAAGAAATAGATTATAAGGAATTGAAAAAGTACAATATTGCAGGGGATATCGCCACTGTCTTCTTCAAAGAGGATGGGAGCTTTGACAAGATCCCGCTCAACAGCAGAGCCAGCGGCCCAAGTTTAGGCTTATTCCAGCAAAAATATGGTATCTGCGTGGTTTCTGGTCTGGCAAAGGTCAAAGGCCTGTATGCAGCCCTAAGGGGGAAGCTGATGTCGGAATTGATCGTCGATGAGCCAACCGCTCGCGCCCTGGTGGACAAGTATATTTAAAGAAGATTGAACCGTATTGAAAAATTGCTATGTCCACCATAGTTTGCATTACCACTCATTCTTGTCTTTGTTCCGAGTCTCAAACTGCCTTGTTCGATCAGTAACGAATCCTTTGAAAGATACAATCTAACAAAGACCCATATCTGGTTGATTGTGCTTATCCAGATATGGGTCTTTGTGGTTGGCAAATCGCTGTTTTTCCTCATTCCGTAACATCGCATCATCAAAAGATAATGATCGATCCTCAGATTGGCAGTTTCAGCGATATGTAATAATAGACGATACTACATTATCCTACGAAGGTTTTTTATTTCGATGCGTCGAAGGATATCCAGCCATCTATGTCGAAATACCCTTCCTCATTTGCCAGGTTGAAAACACCAACTGCGTCTCCTGAACCTTCGGCTTCGGCAAAGCGCCCAGTACCACCCGTAATTGTCCAAGACGAGCTTATCTGAATGACAACGGGGCTGCCATCCTCAGCAACTTCAAGAACACCAGCAAAAGTCCCTGAATATGTCCCCCAAAGCATATCTCCATTCGCCGCAGTTTGTTCGAAATAACCATATTCAATATCGGCGGTAGCTAAATTGAAGCAATGCTGGCGGACGATGGTATAGTGTCCCAAATAGGTCCCTTCTCCGCTGCCGACAATCTCTACCTTGAGCCTGCCGGGACCGCAGTCCGGATGAGGTGCTTCCTGAACAACATACTCAGGCCCCTCAGCTTTAAAGGGCAGCTGCTGATTTTCTGCGAATGCGGTGATTCCACTAGCTAAAACAAGCAGTACTGCTGCCAAAGCCAACCCTTTAATGAGATATAAACGTTTCATTTTGAACCTCCATCTGATTTAGTATTGACCAAAAATTTTGTTCAGAACGCTTGGTCTTACGTTCTATGGTTCCACCTTAACTGACAACCGCAAAATTATCGTTAAATAAAAAAGACCTGCCGAAGGCAGGTCTTGCAAGGGTTGTTATTTGCTTGTCTAGCTGTTTTCCTCCTTGAGAATATTATCAACGGTTTGTGCTAAACTCATTTTCCCGCCCGCGGACCATGCTGTCTGATATTTATCTTCTCCTAATAACTCTCGAGTAACGGTTTTGGCTCGGTCATATTCTTTTTGCAGGATTTCCTCTAAGAGTGCTCCCAAATCACTGCGGATCGAATCAAAAACGCCGAACAGGTGAGCAGCTTTCTGGGGTTCTTCCTGCGCGAGTGCAAGGCAGGCCAATCCAGACAGTGAATATCCAATACCCCGGCGGTCTCCCAACCTCCAAAATAGTTTTATGGCTTCTGTATAGTGCTGGCTGGCCAAAGGATAATTGCCTTGCAGCCGAGCAATCCGACCTAGATGAAATAGAGAAAAAGCAATGCCCTGCAGATTCCCATGCCCATCCTGAATGAGGTGGATGCATTCCCCAAACTGGGTATGTGCCAATTCCAAATTTCCCTGAAACGAATTGCCAATGGCCAGAAAGTGCAATGCAAAAGAGATCAACCACTTGTCATCAATCGCTCTGGCAATTTCCAAACATTCCTCAAATAAAGAGCTTGCCAGATCATGATCTCCTAACCCATTAGCCGCAAACCCGAGTCCATTGAGAGAGAAAGCAGTTCCCGGCCTATTGTTTATACTGCGAAATAATTCCAAGCACTGGTTTAAAATTCCACGAGCGGATGCAAAACTGCCCTGCCAACATGCTAAAAAGCCTGCGCTGAGATACCCTTGGGCCTGTACAGATTTCGATACCTCATTACCTTTCTCTAGAAGTTCTTCCAGCCATGAGCGGCCCTCAGTAAATTGGCTGCGTATCAACCAGAACCAATGCAGCATCCCTGCCATCCTGAGCCCTGTTTCGGTAGTTGATGGCATCTTTTGACTGATTGTTAGAGCCATACGCAGATTGTCTTGCTCGGGTTCCAAAACTTGAAGCCATGAGAGTATTTCTAAATCTGGAAGGAAAAACCCCAGATGAGGTTGGGCAGAATCAACCAGATCTGCATAATAATTCAGATGGCGAATGGAAGTTTCATTCTCTTCTTTGAACTGCATTAATTTTTGATTGGCATACTGCCGAATCGTTTCTAGAAAACGATACCGCGAGGTGCCTTTTGGCTCGTCTTCTCTAACCACGAGTGATTTGTCGACCAGGTTTGTCAGCAGATCGAGAATCGCATCCGTTTGAAGACCTTTTCCAGAACAAATTTCTTCGGCCGCCTGCAAACTCCACCCGCCTGCAAACACCGCCAACCTTCGCAGCAAGATACGCTCTTGTTCGGAAAGAAGATCATAACTCCAATCGATGGCTGCCTGCAGGGTTTGGTGTCGTGGTAAAGCGGCTCGATTACCGCCCTTGAGCAGCTGAAATCGATCACTTAACCGCGAAAGGATTTCCTCTAAAGTCATTGCCCGGACTCTGGCTGCTGCCAGTTCAATTGCCAAGGGAATCCCGTCAAGTGTTAAACAAATCTGAGATATCACAGGTGCATTCTGCTCAGTTACCACAAAATCCGATCTCACTGCCAGCGCCCGCTCGACAAACAGTCTGATGGATTCATAGTCCATTGTTTGATCTGCTGGCGGTAAGCTTTGGGGGTCCGGCAACGATAATGTTGGCGCATGCCAAACCTGCTCGCCCAGTATGTTGAGCGGCTCTCGGCTGGTCGTGATGACTTTCAATTGTGGACATGCTTCCAGCAGGGTATTCACATTGTGAGCACAATCGCTCACGAGTTGTTCACAATTGTCAATCATTAACAAGAGGTGTTTTGGAAAGAGAAAATGGACGAGCGACTCAAGCAAAGGTTGGCTTGCGACTTCTTTAACCCCTAAGGTTTGAGCAATTTTCTGGGGAAGTAGGGACCCATCTGTCAAACTTGACAGATCGACCCACCAAACACCATCTTTGAACGCGTCAATCAAATCAGATGCCACCTGGATGGCTAACCGGGTTTTTCCACTGCCTCCAGTTCCAGTGATCGTGAATAATCGGGTGTTGGAAAGAAACTGCTTGACGTCAGCCATTTCCTGCTTTCTACCAACAAAACTGGTGAGTGGTATCGGGAGGTTTGTAATTTGTGCAGCAAATGGTTTAATTTCCTCCGGGGCTTGTCTGATCCATTCATAAAGTGCTACGGTCGCATCTGTGGGTTCAACAGCTAACTCTTCCCACAAAACACTCTGACAGATTTCGTATTGTTGAAGCGCTGCAATACGATTTCCCTGTGCCATAAAGCAAAACATCAAATGCTGGTGTGCCCGCTCATTTGCCGGATCGAATAAAAGCACTTTGTTTGCATATTCTATAGCCCCATCGTACTCACTTTGCGAACGTAGATTTTGCATGATGAGCAGCAAGGACTTAATCAATAGGGAAAGATACTGTTCCCGAAACGGAAATATCCAATCATCATAATAATCTGTAAGTAAATCACCCTGATACAGGTCAAAATTAATCTGTTCAGGATTGGGTGCTGGCTCGGTCAAAAGTTCAGTTGCTTGAGTTTGGAATTTATGCGCATCTACCCATAGGGGATAGTCCGGATTTAATTCGACGGTTTGCCGGTCTGCGATGAACAGACCGGGACCAATGATTTTGTTCACCAAAGCAAGGGCATTACGTAGTGAGTTACGGGAGTCGGTGGTTGAAGAATCTCCCCACAGTAATGCGGCCAACTTTTCACGAGAGTGTTCTCCTGGATTTAAAATAAGATAAGCCAGCAGCAATTCGGCTTTACGCGTGGGGAGTTCAAGATGTTTTGTTCCCAACCGAATCTTGAAGCTTCCTAGTAAATAAATGCAAAGCTCACTTTTATTTTTCTCAAAAGATTGAGGCATAAAATATCCTCAGGAAGTAAAAGCTATTTTTAAGAACAATTAACGAAATGGATCGATCGTAGTCCCAAATAAAAAAATAAAAGTCAACCATCTAGTTCTGTCATGACTTTAATTTAGACCATTTATGTATGATTATATCTTGATTTTCATCCCAAGCATATCGTTCTCTTATTTCATAAAGAGAATCCTATTAAATTCATACAAAACTCCAACTTGCTTCATACATAAGGGGGACATAATTTAAATCAGGGTATTGAGATGACAAAGTTCAAAATGAGGAGAACTTTATGAATTTAGATAAATATACACAAAAATCACAAGAAGCGCTTTTAAGCGCTCAAACCTTGGCTGAGAACCTCAACCACCAGACAATCGAACCCGCCCACCTGCTGCTTGCGTTAATCGAGCAGCAAGACGGGGTGGTTCCAGCGATTATCACCCAGGTATCTGGGAGCATCGAAGCGCTGAGAGATGAATTGACGCGTGAGTTGAATGGACTCCCCAAAGTATCCGGGAGCAACATGCAAGTTGGTTTATCCCGGTTAACCGGTGATGTCCTCAAGGCGGCTGAAAAGTTTGCCAAGGGGATGAAGGATGATTACATCTCCACCGAGCACATTCTCTTAGGGCTCACAGAATCGAGTGAAGCCAAACGCCTGGACGCCTACGGGCTGACGCGTGATGCGATCTTGAAGGCTTTGGCTGAGGTGAGAGGGTCCCAAAGGGTGACCTCCGCCAACCCGGAAAGCACCTATGACGCCTTGGGTAAATATGGGCGTGATCTAACCGCCATGGCCCGGCGTGGGAAATTGGACCCGGTCATCGGGCGGGACGAGGAAATCCGGCGGGTGATCCAGATTTTATCCCGACGAACTAAAAATAATCCTGCCCTGATCGGTGACCCCGGTGTGGGGAAGACCGCCATTGCGGAAGGACTCGCCCAGCGAATTGTCAATGGGGACGTACCTGAAGGGTTGAAGCGCAAACGCCTGATTCAGCTGGACATGGGGTCGCTGGTTGCCGGGGCGAAATACCGGGGTGAATTCGAAGAACGGCTTAAAGCCGTCCTCAAAGAGATTACCGAAGCGGAGGGAGAAATCCTGCTCTTCATCGACGAAATGCACACGGTCATCGGCGCTGGTGCAGCGGAAGGCGCCATGGACGCGGGAAATATGCTCAAGCCGATGCTGGCGCGCGGTGAACTGCATATGATTGGCGCTACTACTCTAGACGAATACCGTAAGCATGTGGAAAAGGACCCCGCTTTGGAGCGGCGCTTCCAGCCGGTGCTGATCACCGAACCTTCCGTTGAAGATACGATTTCGATTTTGCGTGGTTTGAAAGAACGTTATGAAATCCACCACGGGGTCCGGATTACGGATGCTGCCACCATCGCGGCAGCGACATTATCCGCTCGCTACATTGCCGACCGCCACCTGCCGGACAAAGCCATTGACCTGATCGACGAGGCGGCAGCGCGTTTGCGCACCGAAATCGATTCTAAACCGCTCGCACTTGATGAGGTTGACCGCCAGATCATGCAGCTTGAAATTGAGCGTGAGGCGCTGAAGAAAGAAAAGGATAAAGCCTCCAAGGAACGCCTCAAGCAGCTCGAGAAAGAAATCGCGGATTTAGGTGAACGTTCGCGAGAACTGCACGCGCGTTGGACAACAGAAAAAGAGGCCATCTCCAACCTGCAAAGTGTCAAAGAACAGATTGAGCAGACGCGTTTGGAGATTGAGCGCGCCGAAAGAAATTCTGACCTTGAGAAAGCTGCCAGACTGCGGTACGGCACCTTGCGCGAACTGGAAGACCAGTTGGTGGGCTTAGAACAGCGCATCAAAGACATCCAGGGTGAAGATGCCCTGCTGAAAGAGGAAGTAGATGCCGAAGAGATTGCCGAAATTGTTTCCCGCTGGACAGGGATTCCCGTCTCCAAACTGTTGGAAGGCGAGATGGAAAAACTGGTCAATATGGAAGACCGCCTTCACCGGCGCGTGGTGGGGCAGGATGCCGCGCTGAAAGCCGTATCGAATGCCGTACGGCGTGCCCGGGCAGGGATGCAGGACCCCGACCGTCCGATTGGATCGTTTATCTTCTTGGGACCGACCGGGGTGGGCAAGACCGAGCTCGCCCGTGCCCTGGCGGAATTTCTCTTCGATGACGAGCGTGCCATGATCCGGATTGATATGAGCGAATACCAGGAGAAACATACCGTTTCCAGGCTGGTCGGCGCTCCTCCGGGATACATCGGGTATGACGAAGGCGGGCAGCTTACTGAAGCCGTGAGGCGCCGCCCTTACAGCGTGGTGCTGTTTGATGAGATCGAAAAAGCGCACAGCGAAGTGTTCAATGTCCTCCTGCAGCTGCTGGATGACGGCCGTCTGACTGACGGTCAGGGGCGGACGGTGGATTTCCGAAATACGGTCGTCATTATGACCAGCAACCTCGGAAATGAGCTGTGGATGGGGAAGAACGGCGCCTCGGAAGTCGATCGCGCCGCCATAAATTCGATTCTGCAGTCCCACTTCCGACCAGAATTTCTCAACCGGATTGACGAAATTGTCATTTTCCATCCTCTGGATAAAGAACACCTCAAAGAAATTGTCGATATCCAGCTTCATCGGGTTGAGGCGCTGCTCAGAGATAGAGGATATACCCTTGAGATCACTCCGGAGGCACGCCAATACCTTGCCGATGTCGGTTACGACCCGGATTTCGGCGCCCGCCCACTGAAGCGTGCTATTCAGCGTGAGCTTCAAGATCCATTGGCGATGGAGGTCCTTTCAGGAAGTTTCAAACCCGGCGACCGCATTCTTGTGGACGCTGGACCGGATGGGTTGGAGTTCCATCCCATTTCTCAGGAGATCTTAGAGGCCACACTAAAATAACAGAAAAGGGTAGAGGCGTACGACCATAGGGAGTAGTGAATTCCAAAGGTAAATAAAGTGTCACACTGAAGTGACCACCTAGGTGGTCGAGTGCCCCAAGAGCATTTCTTGGGGTGTATCGAGACCATGGATATGAATGCGATCCTTGGTGTGGTCTCGATACGGTAATTAGATTACCTACTCGACCACCGGAAAAGCTTAGGGATACCCGCAAAATTCACCACTCCCGCGACTGTACGGCCCTACTGTTCTAGATAAAAAAGGACCCGTACGGGTCCTTTTTTGATTAATCGTTCGATTGTCTTCAAGGACAATTGGATTGTGAAGAGATGGATTTTTTATCCTAAGTTGTTCTCCATGATACTTATGCTGCTTTTACGGCTATTTTCTTAACTTTGGCTTGTTCGATCTTTGGCAAATGGAGCCAGAGTTCTCCATTGCTGACTTTGGCATCGATGTTTTCCTGATCAATTTCATTGGATAATCGGAAGCTCCTCATGTAATCCCCTTCTTCGTACTCAGAATACACCAACGAGTATCCATCTGGGACAACAGGATTGACAAAAGCATTAATTGTAAGCAATCCTTTTTCGAGAGTGATATCAATTGACTTGTTATTGACCCCGGGGATATCGGCGATTACCACAATTTCCTTATCGGTTTCAAAAATATCCGCTTTTGGGATGTAGCATTTTCGCTCCCGTGTGCGTTCTGTATCTTCAGCGGTAATTTCCTGCTGGTTTTGAACTTCCATTGCTTTATCTTCTTTTTTAGCCATTGTACTTACCTCCGATAATTCTATTCACTCTTGATGGTGATTTTCTTGGGTTTGTCGGCTTCTGCTCTTGGGAGGGTGATGTGCAGGATACCGTCGGTGAATTTTGCCTTGACTTTATTGGTATCTACCATGAAGGGAAGCTGAATCGTGCGGCTGAACATCCCGAAATCCCGTTCCCTGCGGTGATAGCTTTTTCCATTGGATGTTGTATCTGGGTTGCGCTCTCCGGAGATGGTCAATGAGTCAGCCGTGACATCAATATCAATTTCGCTGGCTTCGATTCCGGGCATTTCAGCGGTGATGATTTGGGAATCTTCATTTGCCCAAATGTTGATAGCGGGATAGCTTGGAGCACTCCGCGGGTTAGAGGGAGAATAATTGTTGAAGAGGCGATTCATTTCCCGCTGCATGCGGTCCAGCTCACCCCAGATCGAGAGAGGTCTAAATGATCGATACATGTTCGTCAACTCCTTTCACTAATTCATATTTATTTATTCAAAAAGCCCTCAGGTTTGAGGGCTTTGCTTCTTTTCGAATGAGAGCCAGGAAAACCTGAGTGTCATAAGAAATGTATGATTTAAATCCGTTTGTTATTTCAATTACTAGGTTAACTGATTTTTGTAAGAACTAGGTAAACACAAAATATACTCTCTTTAAAGCTGATAATTGCTTTTGATGGCTAATGATTTATATTCTCATCATTCTATAAACCTACCAATTCTCTTAAGTACCTTCATTGGGCGAAGTAAAGAAATCAATAAGGTCAAGCAGTTGATTCTGGGAAATCGTTTGGTAACGCTAACAGGCGCTGGTGGGTCTGGTAAAACGCGGCTGTCATTAGAGATCGGTCACCAACTTGCGGAACAATATAATAACAATGTCTGGTTCATTGAACTTGCCGCATTGACCGATCCTTCTCATATTCCCCAGAAAATTGTTTCGGTCTTGGAGTTACCCGAACAACAAGAGATCCCGTGTTTAGATTTGGTTGTGAAGTACCTTTCCCGGGGTCGAGCATTGCTCATCATGGACAACTGCGAGCATTTGGTTTTAGAAAGTGCGGAGGTTTCAGCACATCTTCTGAAAAAATGTCCAGATTTACGCATTCTAGCTACAAGCCGCGAGCGATTAGGAATAACGGGAGAAGTGACCTGGCTCGTCCCACCGCTTTCATTGCCAAAACAACATCCATGGAGAGATCCTGCTAGCCCACAGCATGCACTAGATCTATACACGAAATCTGAGTCGGTTCAGCTGTTTACCGCTCGGGCGGTCGCCAATTCCCCCGAATTTGAGTTAACTCCAAGTAATGGTCCATGGGTGGCAGAAATTTGCCGCCGGTTGGACGGATTACCGCTGGCAATTGAACTGGCGGCAGCCGCACTGCTCCTCCCAGGCAGCAAACGTTGGAGGCCACACTTGATTGGAGCTATGATTTGCTTTCTGTGAACGAGCAAATTGTGTTAAATTGCCTCTCGGTTTTTGTAGGTGGTGCAACGATTGATGCAGCAGAATTTGTATGTGCTGCGGAGGATATTGATACAGGTCAGGTCTTCAAGGCTTTATCGAACTTGGTGAATAAGAGCTTGGTGGTGGTAGATAAACTTGAGCCTGGAGAAACGCGTTATCGTCTCCTGGAGACCATCTGGGAATATGCCCATAAAAAATTAACCCAGTCGAAAGAATGGGCGGCGACCAGAAATCGGCATCTCGAATTCTATCTCCGACTCGCTGAAGAAGCTGAACCAAAGATCAGGGGTCCCGAAGATATCATTTGGTTTGAACGGTTGGATTTAGAACACGATAGCCTGCGAGAAGCGCTAAGGTGGGCATTGGAAGCTAAAAATGCAGAAGCGGGGCTGAGATTGGCCAGCAGCCTCGGGTTTTTCTGGTTTGTGCGTGGTCATTTGCGAGAAGGTATTGACTGGCTGGAAAAGGTCTTGGTATACAGAAAAGGTGCCTCAAAGTCTTCAATCGCCCATGCGCTGATGTACCTGGGAGGATTATTAAACAACCGTAAGGGGAGAGATTTAATCCAAACTTCCCAGATACTGGAAGAAAGCTTAAAACTATATCAAGAATTAGAAGATAAAACCTGGATCGCCTTCGTATTAAACCTTCTGGGGATAAATGCCACAGCTCAGGGGAAATATGCTGAGGCGATAAATTATCTCGATCGAAGTCTGGCAATCCGACGCGAGTTGGGAGATCCGTGGTTTATTGCCCATACTCTGCAAAACTATGCTTTCATCTTATTAAATCAAGGGGAATATGAGCGTGCCAAAAATTATACTGAAGAAACTCTAATCTGGTTTCAGCGGGCAGAATATCAACGCGGCATTGTTCGAACAATGATGGACCTCGCAAAAATTGCACAGATTTCGGGTGACTCTGAACAGGCAGAAGCATCATTGATCGACTCGTTATCACAGTTATTTCAGTTTGGGGATCTGTGGTCTGCTGCCTACGCGTTAGAAGGATTGGCATCCATTGCGGTTGAACGGGATGAGTTAAAACACGCAGCGAAGTTATTTGGCGCGGCGAAAGCACTTCGCGAAGCAGTTGGGATGCCGCTCCAAGAATTTGAATTCGAACACAAAATCTATGAAGGGGATGTTGAGACACTTCGAGAAAGTTTAACTGAGAGGGAATTTACTCGAACATGGATGGAGGGGCAAACAATGACGGTTGAACAAATTGTTGAATTTATCTCTATTCGATCGAAAAAAACCTCATCTTGTCAGAAGGAAAAAGAAAGATTTGCCGGGTTGACGGAACGTGAACAAGAAGCCGCTGTCTTGATTGCTCAAGGATTATCCAATCGTGAGATTGCAGAATCCATGACAGTGACTCTGAAGACAGTTGAAGCCCATGTCACGCGAATTTTGAGGAAGCTTAATTTTGATTCGCGCGTGCAGGTTGCAACCTGGGTAGTAGAAAATGACATAAGTTGATTGCAAGATAATCAATTATTGTCAACATTTATGACCGCGTTTATGGTGCGCGGTTTTTTGTTTAAAAAATTATAGGGTGGCAATATAGGGTTTTCCCCGACGACAGACTCTCCTGTTTCAGCTAAAGTGTGTACATGGTGGATACACGATGAATCAAAAATACTCAGAAAGGAGGCCGGCTCATGCCTCGATATCTCGTTGAACGCACCTTTCCCGATGGTCTTGCCATCCCCATGACCAATGAAGGTGCCAAAACCTGTCTGACGGTGATTGGTGCCAATAGTCTGGACGGCGTAACATGGGTGCATTCCTATGTTACCACTGACAAGAAAAAGACCTACTGCATCTATGACGCGCCTTCACCAAAAGCTATCCGCACTGCCGCTGAACGCAGCAATATACCGGTGGACAAAATCATTCAGATCAGCGTTTTAGACCCTTATTTTTATCATTGATTGATCAACACCCCCCAACCTCAAATGCTGTAGATAAGGAGGTAAATTTGAACGAACTTACCCAGAAGAAAACCCGCATCATATTACAAATATCCCCACCAACTCAACAGGAGAAATGAAATGAACAAAAAAAGATTATTGGTAACTTTAGTGCTAAGCCTGGTGATTATCCTTGTTAGCAGCACGATTGCCGCAGCAAAAAATCCATCCGCAGCACCAAGTGCTGAACTGCTCGCATCAGGCTTACAAGGAGCACAGGGCAGCACAATCGGTCCGGATGGAGCCTTGTACGTCACAGAAGGAATCCTCGGCAGGATCATGCGCGTGGATCCAAGTACCGGAGAGATGACAGTCTTTGCCAGTGGATTACCCCAACGGGTCATCCCTCTGGGTGGTGTTGTCGATGTGGCTTTCCTTGATGGGACAGCCTATGCACTGGTCACGATTGTCAGCCCAGACGTTTTCGGGCTTGGCAGCGACATTACCGGCATCTACCGGATCGATGGTCCCAACAGCTTTACACCGATTGCGGACATTGGTCAATTCTCGATTGACAACCCATCGG
>JARROY010000049.1:0-11003 GCA_037383445.1 Anaerolineales bacterium
AGATGGCACCTTGGTTGCTGCCCAGACCGAATTGTATGGCGATACTGGCGCATATGCCTCGCTAGGTGAGAAAGTCATGACCCGCGCCACGACCCACTCTTCTGGTCCATATGAGGTCCCCAACGTGCGCGCCGATTGCTACGCGATGTACACCAACAACCCACCTTCTGGCGCTTTCCGCGGTTTTGGGGTCACCCAATCAGCTTTTGCAGTGGAAAGTATCATGGATACTCTGGCGGATAGCCTGGGAGTAGACCCGATTGAGATCCGTCGGAAAAATGCCTTACGAGTTGGCAGCATCACTAACACCGGGCAAGTGTTGACCGAAAGTGTGGGTTTGATTGAATGTATTGACCAGACGGCAGCCGAGTTAAAAAAACTGGCTGGCGACAATCCCTTCAGACCGCGTGCAGATCAAGATGCGCCTCATATCGTCAAAGCATGGGGAATGGCTGTTGCATATAAAAATACTGGTTTGGGGGGCGGCGCACCGGATAAGGCTGGCGCAGAGATCGAACTCTATGAAGACGGGCATTTGGAAGTGCGCACTTCTTCAGCTGAACTTGGCCAAGGGTTGGTGACTGTGTTGCAAATGATCGTGGCGGAAGAATTCCAGACATCTCTGGATAAGGTCAGTGTGCTGGTGATGGATACCGATCTATCACCAGATGGCGGTCCGACAACCGCCTCGCGCCAAACCTATGTCACCGGCAATGCAGCCCGGTTAGCTGCAATCTCTTTGCGCGAGATGCTGACCACTACGCTGGCAGAAAGATTTGATACGCCACCTGACCGCATCAAATTTATTGAGGGGCTGGCACAGGTTGATAAGCATCAAGTGGAGTTGGGAGAGGTCGCCCGGATTATTAAACAAGAGGGACGCCAGCCGATCATTAATTATGAATATTGGGCCCCTGAAACAAAACCGTTGGGTGAAGGTGGCGATATGCACTTTGCGTTTTCCTTCGCTGCTCAGGCAGCAGAGGTTGCGGTCGATACGCGCACCGGAGAAGTAGAAGTTCTCCGGGTGATTGCCGCCACTGATGTGGGGAAAGCCTTGAACCCATTGGGCTTGCGCGCCCAGATTGAAGGCGGTATCATCATGGCGATTGGCAATGCCCTGACCGAAGAACTGATCATGGAGGAAGGGCAGGTCTTCTCAGACCGGATGGCGCGCTACCGGATCCCTTCAATGGCAGCCACGCCCGAGATCATCCCGATTGTGGTGGAAGACCCAACCACGGAAGGCCCATATGGCGCAAAAGGGATTGGTGAGATCATCAGCATCCCAACCACGCCAGCCATTACCAATGCAATCTACAATGCAGTGGGAGTCAGGATCGATCGACTCCCCGTCGACCAAGAGAAAATTTTACTGACACTGAAACAAAAGAAGGTTGAATAGTCATTTTATATAAATCTTTGGTTGGCCAGAGGAGGAAAGTCGATCAATGGAAAAATTGTTTCGATCGGAGGCGGTGTCGAAAATTGCGGATGCCTTGCTGCCTGTTTTTGCTACCCTGGCGGCATTAGCGGTTGGTGCGCTGATGTTGCTTGCCCTGGGCGCAAATCCATTAGAGGCTTTTGGGGCATTGATAGAAGGCGCTTTTGGCAGTCAGAATGCATTAGCGGATACAGTTGTAAAAGCTACCCCACTATTGTTGGTCGGGTTGGGAATCTGTACGGGGTTTTTGATGATCGTGGCAGCGATGCTGGTAGGCTTTTTGGGCGGGGCTGTTTGGGGAGGCATCCCGGGATTGTTGAAGGCATATTTCAACGTCAATGAAATCCTGACAACGATCATGATGAATGCGATCGCTGTGCAGTTGATGAACTTTTTACTGAGCGGCCCGATGATTGACCCCATTCAGGCCTCTAAGGCATCCAAAATCCCTCAGACAGCACGCTTATCCACTGCTTTTGACCTGCCACGCCTTGTACCAACCCGATTGCATCTTGGTGCGCTGATTGCGGTGGTCTTGGCTTTTTTAGTCTACATTTTATTATGGCGAACCGTATCGGGTTACCGTATCCGGGCGGTCGGACAGAATCCGTTTGCATCCCGGTATGCGGGGATTGATGTTAAAAAGCAGATCGTGTTGGCGCTGCTGCTGAGTGGAGCTTTTGCGGGTTTGGCTGGGGCGATCCAGGTTTATGGGATTAACCACCGGATGATTACAGATGGATCGGCCACAGGGTTCACCGGAAGCGCCGGATTTAATGGGATTGTAGCGGCACTCTTTGGGCAACTGCACCCCCTGGGAACCATTCCCGCCTCATTTCTTTTTGGTGCGCTGCTTGTCGGAGCCAATAAACTACAGCGGGTTATGCAGGTTCCCTCAGCGTTTATTACAACCTTGAATGGGTTGGTGGTTGTTTTTGTGGTTAGCAGTGAGATATGGCGGAGAAACCGTGAACAAAAACGCTTGCTGAAAATAAGCGAGGAGGGGGAGAAATTACCCTTAGATGTGGGTGAGGAAGTGCCAAAGGAGGAAACACCATGATTGAGGATATCTTTACAAAAGCGGTGTTGGTTGGGATCTTATCCTCAGGTATTCGCCTGGCGACGCCGTATTTATATGCAGCGATCGGCGAGACGTTCGGCCAACGGAGCGGTGTTTTGAACCTGGGCGTTGAAGGACAGATGCTGCTCGGTGCGTTCGCCGCCTTTTATGTTACCTTTACGACAGAAAGTGTGTGGCTTGGCCTCCTGGCAGCGGCGATTGTCGGCATGCTGATGGGGTTGGCCATGGCCTTCGTGAGCATCAACCTGCAAGCCGAACAGGGCATCAGTGGGATTGGGTTTTATTTATTTGGTCTGGGTTTGAGCGATTTGCTGTTTCAAAAATTACTGGGTACCGTTGAAACGGTGAGCGGTTTTCGGCCAATACATATTCCGGGATTAAGCGATATCCCGATCCTCGGTGAAATCTTTTTCAGTCAGAGTATCCTGGTGTACGGTGCGTATTTTCTGGTTTTTGTAGCCTGGTTCATTTTAAACAAAACCACATTGGGTCTAAAGATCAAAGCGGTTGGCGAATCCCCTCAGGCTGCCGATTCATTAGGGGTGAGTGTCAGCAAAGTACGCTATTTTACCGTCACGTTGGGAGGGGCGTTATCTGGAATTGCCGGAGCGTCCTTATCGGTGGCTTTGCTGAATGTGTTCCAGCAGAATATGACCAGCGGGTTGGGGTTCATTGCAGTCGCTCTGGTTTATTTTGGCGGATGGCGGCCGTGGGCTGTGATGGGTGGCGCGTTGTTGTTCTCGATCGTGAACTCGCTGCAACTCTGGGTGCAGGTTTTGGATATTCCGATTCCCTCCGATTTCGCAGTGATGATGCCATATGTGTTAACAATAATTGTATTGATTATAACTGTTCAACGTGTGCGGCCTCCCTCGGCTTTATCAAAGCCGTTTGAGCGCGGGCACTAGATAAAAGGGAGGTGTACCGCCTATCGGAAAATAATCAAGTTTATAATTCAAGTACTATCAAATCCTAAATAATTTGGAGAAGAAATGATGAAAAAAATGCAGAAACTCTTGGTCATGTTGGTGTTGGTCGTTTTACTGCTAACCGCCTGTGGCGGGGGGAGTGAAGAACCCGCACCTGAGGAATCAGCGGGACCATTCCGCGTGGCAGTCGTGATGCCGAGTGCGATCACTGATCTGGCATTTAGCCAAAGTATGTATGATGCCCTTAAGGTGATTCAAGCTGAGCGCGGAGCAGACAATTTTGAGATTGTCTACTCTGAAAACATGTTCGTAGTAGACGATGCCGCTGCCGCGATTCGTGACTATGCCAGCCAGGGATACGATCTTGTCATTGCGCACGGTTCCCAATACGGTAGTTCCCTCCAGGAAATTGCCCCGGACTTCCCAGAAACCAGTTTTGCTTGGGGCACCACGGTTGATACCTTTGGGCTTGATAATATCTTCGCTTATGAAGCCCGCGCCGAAGAAGGCGGCTATGTGAATGGTGTGATGGCTGCCATGCTGTCCAGCAGCGGCGTGATTGGTGTGGTTGGGCCGATCGAAACTGGCGATGCCAAACTGTATGTCGATGGCTTTACCGCCGGTGTGGTTGCCACCAATCCCGATGCCAAGGTAAATGCCAACTGGATCGGTTCGTTCTCAGATACCGCACTGGCTTCTGAAGCCGCTCAGACCCATATCGGTGCAGGTGCGGATGTGATGACCGGAACAGCCCAAATGGTGGTCGGCGCAATCGGCGCAGCTGAGGAGAACGGCGTCCTCTGGTTCGGGACTCAGTCCAGCCAGACCTCGCTGGCTCCCGACATTGTGGTTGCCAACCAGGTCTATCGCTGGGAAGTGGTCCTTAGAGAGATGATCCAGTTGATTGAGGGCGGGACCTATGGCGGTCAGTCTTTCGAGATCACCCTGGCAAATGGTGGCCTGGAAATTGACTTCAATCCAGATTACGCCTTGCCTGATGATGTCAAAGCCGCAGGACAGGCTGCCATTGACGGGATCGTCGATGGCTCGATCAGCGTTTTTCCGTAAAAACTGAATATCCTGAGGGCAGCATTAGCTGCCCTCTTTTGCAATTATTTGAATTGATTATCCAAGACAATCGAGATAAGGATACGCAGTTATGGCGATGAATGAACTTCTGCCTACCGGTCAGAAAAAAATCTCACAGCTTGAAATGGTGAACATCACAAAACGCTTCCCCGGAGTGATTGCAAACAACAAAGTTAATTTTGATGTGCACTCGGGAGAGGTGCATGCCCTGTTGGGCGAAAATGGGGCTGGCAAAAGCACCCTGATGAAGATTTTATATGGTTTGTACCAGCCAGAGGAGGGACAGATCCGGCTGGATGGTGAGGAGATTCAAATCACATCGCCGCTTGATTCAATCCGGCTTGGGATTGGGATGATCCACCAGCACTTTATGCTGGTTGAGTCGCTGACGGTTGCGGAAAATGTCGCTTTGGGGCTGCCTTCTTCCAGGGGATTGTTGACAGATTTGGACAAAGTAGCTGCCCGGATCCTGGAGTTGGCAGAGATCTATGGTTTGCAGGTGGACCCGGATGCGTACGTGTGGCAATTGGCAGTGGGACAGCAGCAGCGCGTTGAAATTATCAAAGCATTGTATCGGGGAGCCGCCTTATTAATCTTGGATGAGCCGACCGCCGTGCTGACTCCGCAGGAAGTGGATGAGTTTTTTGTAACTATGCGCCAGATGGTTGATGATGGGCACGCCTTGATCTTTATCTCGCATAAACTGCATGAAGTAATCGACATCTCTAACAGGGTTTCGGTGCTACGAGATGGCCATATGATTGGGACAATCCCTACCAAAGGGGCAACCAAAGGACAGTTGGCTAAGATGATGGTGGGCCGCGAGGTGGGGTTAACAAGAGACCGTCAGCCGATGAAGGCTACGGAAGCGCGCCTTGTACTTAAGGATATCTGTGCGCAAGGCGACCGGGGGAAACCGGCCTTGAATAAGATCAACTTGGAGGTGAGGGCAGGGGAAATCCTGGGGGTGGCTGGCGTATCTGGTAATGGACAAAAAGAATTAGCAGAAGTGATCACTGGTTTACGCCCGGTTACGGGGGGCGAGATTTTGCTGGAAGGTAACAATGTAAGTGGTAAATCGCCAAAGGAATTGATGGACCAAAGCCTATCGTACATCCCTGAAGAGCGCATGCGAGATGGCATGATAAAAGAATTTTCTGTGGCCGAAAATTTGATCTTGCGCGAACATGACCAGGCACCCTATGCCAATAAAGGTTTTCTCGATCTGAAAGCGATCTCTCGGCACACACAGGATATGATTACCAGCTTTAGGGTAAAGACCCCTTCACAGGAAACACCGGTGAAGAACTTGTCCGGGGGTAATATTCAGAAATTGGTTTTGGCGCGCGAACTTTGGCGTAAACCGCGCATTTTGATCGCGGCCCAACCGACCCGGGGACTGGATATTGGCGCTACCGAGTATGTTCACTTGCGTTTGCTGGAGCAGCGTGAAGAAGGCACCGCTACAATGCTGATCTCTGAAGACTTGGATGAGATTATGGCACTCTCTGATCGGATCGCAGTGATCTATGAGGGGAATATCATGGGCGTGATTGACCACGCTGATGCTACCCCGGAAAAGTTAGGCCTTTTGATGGCTGGTGTGCAAGAATAGCGAAAAGAAAAACATAAGATTTTTTCTGCGAATAATTTCCGTTTTTATACCTTGACCAAATCCACGGGATTTATCCTTGAGGAGTGTTCTCAAAATCCTAGCTTAATCACCCTCAGGTAATGAGACTCGGAAATTTTTTCTGTGAATATTGCACCAAATTGCTCAGAGGTTGTAATCACCCATTTAGGCGAAATCGAATCCACCCTTTCAGGTAGTTAATTTAATGATCTGATTAGAGATCTTACGGCAAAAAGCGGTAAGATAATCGAATTTTGTTGCATAAGTATGGCAAATAAAATTAACCAGCTTGAAAGCAATGCTGATTGCGCGATTACGGTGAACCGATGCACTTTTAGCTGATGTCTGCGGTAACGAACCCCCAATAATGTTTTGTATTATTTTTCGCTGTCCTTGGGCCAGTTAGAAACCAAATTTCCCACCTCTTCTGGAGTTTCACAAAGCAATGCCTGTTCCGCCAGGAAATGTGCATCCTCCGTATCCCACCTTCGGATGATTGCTTTTGCCTGCGGGATTGCGGGAGGATTCATGCTGAACTCATCAAGACCAAATCCTAATAGAATTGGAATTGCCAGAGGTTCTCCGGCCATCTCACCGCACATCCCCACCCAGATGCCGGCTTCATGTCCATGATCAACAACTTGTTTAATTAATCGCAAGACAGCTGGTTGGAGTGCTGACACCAGATAGGTCACATTGGCATTTGTACGATCCACTGCCATAGTGTACTGCGTGAGATCGTTGGTGCCAATAGAAAAGAAATCCACCTCCTGTGCCAATTGATCAGCGCAGATGACAGCCGATGGAACCTCTATCATAATCCCAATTTGAGGGTTGGAATTATGGGCTATTTTTTCGCTTTCTAATTCAGCCATGCACGTATTAAAAACTGTTCGCGCCTGGCGGACTTCATCAACAGTTGCAATCATTGGAAACATAATGCAGAGATTAGAATCCACCCCGGCGCGTAATATCGCCCGCAGCTGGGGTTTGAAGAGGTCAGGCCGAGAAAGGCAGAGCCTGATTCCGCGATGTCCCAGGAAAGGATTGGTCTCTGCTGGCAGCTTTAGGTGGGGGATTTCTTTGTCTCCCCCGATATCCAACGTTCGGACAACCACCGGAAGCTCTCCAAATGCTTGGAGGATATCTTTGTAAACGTTGACCAATGCTTCTTCATCGGGCAGCGAGGGCTGTTCAAGGTAAGAGAACTCCGTCCGGAACAAGCCAACCCCTTCGGCCCCATTTTTTATCGCATTCTGAGCATCCTCCAAATTACCGATATTGGCAACGACTTCCACTTGTTTGCCATCCAGGGTGATCGCAGGTTTTTTCGAAGTTTGTCTCTCCTGTTCAAGTTTTTCGTATTGGATTTGTTGACTCTGTTGATATGCTGCCAAAGTGCTTTCATCGGGATCCACAATCAGTTTTCCATGGTCCCCATCCAGAATCAAATTCGTGGTATCAGATAATGAGTCGGGCAGCCGCCCTGCCCCCACAACGGCCGGAATGCCAAGCGCTCTGGATAGAATCGCAGTATGAGAGGTGGTGCCTCCCTGAGCAGTGAAAAATCCAAGTGTGGTATCTCGATCGAACTTAATTGTGTCTGAGGGTGCCAGCTCATCTGCAATGATGATGGAAGGTGATGATAGGGTTGTGTCTTGGGTGGCTTCTCCACCAAGAATTCTGATCACACGAGACGCCACGTCACGAATATCTGCAGCCCTGGCTTGAAGGTATTCATCCGATAAAGCCTGCATCATTTCAGCGTAGGTTTCAGCTGCTTCATAAAAAGCCGCATCGGCGTTAATCTGTTCGGTTCGAATGGTTTTTTCCACTGATTCGAGCAGGTCCGGATCTTTGAGCATCATCAGGTGCGCATTGAATATTTCAGCGGCCTCCTGCCCTACACTGTTCAATGCGTTCTGGTACACAACTTTCAGTTCTTTTTCTGCAAGGTTTAGTGCATCGTAAAGATGATTGATTTCTTCATCAACTGCTCGAATGCTCTGGCGCGAGGGGATCAGCCGTGATGGTTGATATAAAAAACCTGGACCGATGGCAATACCTTTTGCTGCGGGGATTCCTTTGAGTACATTCATGTCAATTCTTCTCTACTTCAAACAATTGTTAAGTTCGTTTGATCTTCCTAAAAGCGGATTATCTACACCCCAAAATTACTTTCAACCAATAATTTTAAAGCCTCTACAGCCTGTTCCTCATCTGCCCCTTCAGCCTCAATATGAATTGTGGTTCCCTGCGTTACACCTAGCCCTAAAAGCCCTAATAAACTCTTGGCGTTGACGGTCTTTTCGTTAGACGTCACTGTAATTTTGGCTTCGTGTTTTTGCGCTGTTTGGACAAACAAAGCAGCTGGACGAGCGTGCAAACCAACCTTGTGTTGAACGGTGATATTGATTGACTTCATGGTTTTGCTCCTGTAACTTGTGCGTTGGCAACCAGGGTTAATGCAGATACTGGGTGAATTCGCATTAAAAGCGGATCGTTTTTTACACGTTTCAATTATACCGTTACTACTATTTTTTAAACCAACACTATGCACTATTTGAAAGAATTGTCTTCCCGAAAATTTCGCTCGATCTGCCATTCAAGTGGCTCGTGTTCTTAATCGCACCAGTCACAAAAAACACGCTGATCTCCGAAAAGCAGGTAGTTGCGCATTGTCTTTGAAGCTGGGGTAGAATATCCTAGAACCACCTGGATAAATATTTTGGACCATTGTGTGCTTGAATAGAAAAAATCTTACAATATGCCCTGATGATCTTTCCAGCGATAATTACAGTATCGTTGGGGGATTCGTGTTTCAAAAACCAATCATCAACGGAAAGGAAACGACCTTATCATGGAATGGTATTTTATCCCCGCAGTGATCTTGGCAGGTTTTTTTGCCGGGTTCATCAACACACTGGCTGGAAGTGGATCGCTCATCACTCTGCCCTTATTGATTTTTATGGGCCTTCCAGCAAATGTAGCTAATGGCACCAACCGGGTTGGGGTTTTGGTTCAAAATATATTTTCCCTTGAGAGTTTTCGCCGGAACAATGTGCTGGACTGGCGCGGGTCCTGGACACTGGGTATCCCTGCCGTACTCGGATCTATTATTGGTGCGCAAATCGCCGTGGATTTGAACGAAGTCCTCATGCGCCGGGTGATCGGAATTGTCATGGTCCTGATGCTGTTTGTGATCCTGGTGAAACCAAACCGCTGGCTGGTAGGTTCTCTTGAACATATTGAAAAACGACCTTCTATCTTTCAACTCGTACTGTTCTTTATCATCGGGATCTACGGGGGGTTCATCCAAGCCGGGGTGGGAATCTTTCTTCTCTCCGGTCTGGTGTTGAGCGTTGGGTACAACCTTGTTCGAGCCAATGCCGTCAAAGTGGGGATCGTTTTTCTTTTTACCCTGGCAGCTCTTGGAGTGTTTGTGGTTAACGATCAGGTGAATTGGTTGGTGGGTTTTGTGCTTGCGATCGGGAATATGTTTGGCGGCTGGTTTGCTGCAAAGGTTGCCATCAGGCGGGGAGCGACCTGGGTTCGAACATTGTTGATTGCGGTGATCATCGTTTCTGGCGCAAACTTATTAGGAGTGATAGACCTAATCAAATCGTGGTTCTAATCTGTTGGATTTGGATTGATGGCACCGACTATTCAGGCAATCTTGTTAGATCTTGATGGGACACTTCTAGATAGTTGTGCTCAGGACAAGGAACAGTTTCGCCTTTCCTGGCTATTTGGTCGCTGGCACTTCTTCATTGGTGGAAAGGAAAGTCAATGACAATCTCGTTTGATGAACGCAAAGTCCGAGCTGGTTTGCCCTTTATCCGTTTCTTCCAGAGATACATGCCGCTCTCAGTGGCACACTGGCTCCTTAAACAAGGCATTGCACGCGTGAAGCTGGATGCTGGTGTGATTCGTGAAGCAGTGACCGCAGATGGTGTACCGTGTGAATGGATCATTCCCCACAACAGCTCGACAGACAAGGTGCTAATCTATTTGCACGGAGGCGGATTCGTTTACGGATTGACGCCGCCACATCTTCAGATGGGGGCATATTTGGCGCAAAAGATGGGTGTGCGCATCCTGATGGTGGATTATCGCACCGCACCAAACTATCCATTTCCCGCAGCTTTGGATGACTGTATAACTGCTTATCTCTGGCTGATGAAGCAAGGTGTTTTGGCGCAGAATATTGTGGTTGCAGGAGATTCAGCAGGCGGTAATTTAACGATTACAATGTTGATGAAATTGCGAGACAGTGGACACTCGCTCCCGGCTGCTGCGGCATGTCTCTCGCCTGTGACCGACCTCACGCCAAAAGAAGACCTGCGTAAAAAATTCAAAGATCCGCTGATTTCACCCAAAGTCGCGAAATTCTATCATCAATCGTACATAGGAAATAATGATGCTGATAACCCCTTGATTTCGCCCGTGTTTGGTAATTTGCGGGGTCTGCCGCCATTGCTGGTGCATGCTGGTGAAGATGAGTATTTGCGCTATGATGCGCTGCAACTTTTTGATTTAGCTAAAACTGCTGGTGTTGATGTACGTCTGGAGATTTACCCGCACATGTGGCATGTATGGCAAATAAATTTATCTTTACCACAAGCAACTCAATCACTGGACGACATTGCACATTTTTTCAAAACGCATTTGACGGTTGACACATAGCCACCCACTCTAATCTGGCAGGGGACACTGCCTGTCCTCGCTGTGCCAGATGGGTGTGACAGCTCATAACACCTCTGTATTGAGGGGATCCTTTTATGGAAAGTATTTGATTCGGACCAAGAAAAAACACCACCAGCGGTT